>JAKIYU010000015.1 GCA_022708385.1 Bacteroidota bacterium
ATATTTAGCCTAAAATCATATCATATTGATATTGAGCATTATACGATTTATATGTAAGAAAAAATTAAAGAAAAATCGAAAAAATTATCCTTTTTTCTGGTAATTATGCTCAAGTTGGGTTAAGGTACACCCCACTTATATATAATTCCTGGTAACACAGCTACAGCAATTTGAAGCTCTGAAGTTACGCTCGATAATTAATTTCATTTTTTTATAAAAAATATATGTACGTCATTTGTTGGCGTAGCACGCAATGTATATTTGATGAAAAAAATAAAATATGAAATCAAAAAAACTTACATTTAATAAGATTATTGAAAATGGCAGACGCATTCTTGACGCCACCAGAGAACAACTCAAAAAAGAATTTTTTGACATAGACGATGTCATTGACCAGATTATGGACACGCTCTCTTCATGGTATTTATTCCCTGAGGCTCAGGAGGTTCCATTGGTAATCTGTCTTTTTGGTATGACCGGCGTTGATAAAACCTCTCTCGTAAAAAGAATTACGGAACTTCTTGAGTGTAACGACCGTTACTTTCACCTTGATGCTGATTTCTATAAAGACAAATACGGACGCTCCTTTTCGACTTTTTACGACATGTTTAAACTACACAATGGTCAACCTATTATTCTTGCCCTTGATGAATTTCAGCATGCCCGCACCAAAGATGAAATGGGTGTCGAAATGGGCGAAAGTAGAAGTTCATTCCTGTGGGACCTCCTTGATAGCAACGCCATATACGTACATGATTTCGATTACAAAGAAGGAGAGATTGCGGGGCTAATAAATGAACTGAAATTTTTTATAAACAAAGGTGTTGGTGTGCAAAATGGTCTGGTGACTAAAAAAGTTGATTTCTGGCTCGAAAACATGCACAATATCAAAAGAGGGAGGCGCCGCCGAATTCACCCTTATGAATTAAATAAAGATATTGATGTGGATAACTTACTATTTGTAAATTCCAGTAGGTACGAAACGATATCGGAAGCTCTACCCGAACGCTTCAGCTCAGTATGTGAAGTAAAGGAGCATTTGCTCACACTCAACACCCGCCAGACTATCGAATTTTTAAAGGAAGTACAAAAAGCATTAAAGAAACCCCTTAAAATTGACTGTTCAAAGAGTCTTATCTTTCTGCTGGGCAATATTGATGAAGCATTTCATATCCACAACAACATGAGTCCCGACATCAGTGCTGACGAATTTTATGAACAATGCAAAAATATAAGCATCACCCACATAAAAAACGCACTGAAAAAACGCTTCAGAAGTGAGCATATTGCGCGGCTCGGCAATAACATCATCATATATCCGTCGCTCAACTGCAAGGCTTACAACAGCATACTTGACAATGAACTTCAAAAGACTGCTGCACGCATCAAAATGCTCTATGGTGTGGACATGACTTTCGACGACAGCCTGAAAAAGCTACTGTATAATGAAGGTGTATTTCCAACCCAGGGCGCCAGACCTCTGATATCTACCATAGCCCATCACGTAAAAAGCAACCTGAGCTTTGCCCTTATTGGCATGGCAAATAAGGCCGGTATCACACGGGTACATTTAAGTGCGCAACATGATGAAATCATTTTTTCATATTATGCCGGCGAGAGTTATTCTCACGATAGCAAGCGAAAAATCATTCTTAAAGTTGAAAATTTGAGGCAACCCCTAATGGATGATATGCAAAGTATTGTGGCTGTGCACGAAAGCGGTCATGCTGTACTGAGCGGAATATTGCTTAATGTAATTCCCAATGCTATTTACAGCCGTATGGCAGGCGCTGACCAGTCGGGGCTTGTCATTAACAATATCCCATGGAAATATATGGCTAAGAGAGAAATTTTGCCCCGGCTGGCTATATATCTTGGAGGCTACGCTGCAGAAAAAATTGTGTTTGGTGAAGACAGAATAACGGCAGGTTCCGAAAGCGATATTGAAAATGCCACCGCTTTTGTGTGCGATATGCTTAAAAACTCGGGTATGGGAAACGTGCCTGCAAAATTTTCCCACAGGGACATCAGAGCAAACCTTTACCTTTTAGACCCTGAAGACGCTTTAAACGATGAAGCTAACAGATACATTGAAAGAGCTCTTTCCCTGGCTGAGAAAACGCTAAGAAAATATGAAAACCTGTTGCTTATGCTTGCCGACCGCTTAAGCGATGACTCTAAACTCGAAAAAGATGCTATTCTGCAGATATTTCTAAAGCATGCTCCCGATATTCAGGAAAGCAGTTACATTACCGATGGCGACAATCTTTATTACCGCTATAGGCTAAAATCAAAAATTCAGGCACTCTCAAACAGAAGCAACGAAAAAAAACAAACCGAAAGCCTCATCTTTTCGCTGAATAAAAATAAAACCGATTAAATATTTAGATTTTTCTAATTTTATGATTATACTTGCTTAACCTATTGATACCATAAAAACAATATGAGGTGCAGCGCACCGAAATATTAATACTATGGCAAACACCTTTACCCAATGCTACTTCCACATCGTATTCAGTCCAAAGAGTCGGGAAGCTCTTATACAAAAAACATGGAAGGATGAACTCGAAAAGTACGTGACAGGCATTGTACAAGCCAACGGGCATAAGATGATGGCTATTTACTGTATGCCCGACCATGTGCATATTTTAATCGGGTATAATGTCAACCAGCTTATCCCCAAACTTGTAGAGCAAATTAAAACATCGAGCAATGCGTGGATAAAGGAGAAAAAGCTAAGCCGTTATCGCTTTGAATGGCAAAAGGGGTATGGCGCATTCACCCATTCAAAAGGCAATGTGGAAACTGTAATCAATTATATCCTTACTCAGGAGGCCCATCACAAAAAGAAGAACTTCAGGGAAGAATACCTCAAATTTCTCAAGGACTATGGAATTGAGTATAAAGAAGAATATGTTTTTGAATTCTTCGATGATGTTAACCCGCATGGATAATATTTCGGTGCTCTGCACCTCTCATAAGTTGTTGCTTTAAAACCATATCAATATTTCGGGGCGCTGCCCCTCCATTATAAAAACAACAAATTAAAAAATAAAACACAATGAATGAATTACCTAAAACATTTGAGCTCGACGAACAAATCTTTAAAGAAGCTGTCTTTGAATCTATAAGATTGTGGTGTACGAGTGAGTATTTTTACTCAGAGAACTTAAAAAATGCATTAAATCAATTTAAGGACAATAATTATAATAACAAAGATTTCAGTAAACGAATTAAAATTTATGAAGATTTTTTAAGTGATTATTCGATAGCAAGAACAAGAAAGTCAGATGATGATATAAAACCTTCATTTTTTGAATTCATATTCGTTAAGTTACTGAAGAAAGAACTGCCAGAGAAAGAAATTGTAACTATTGTTGATGATATAGCAGTGGGTTTAAGTGAAAAGCATACACCTAATGGCTTAACCCCCACCTCTTTAGTATCAAAAACTTTGTTTTTACTTTATCCTGAACAAATTATAATGTTTGATTCTAGAGGTTTAAAATCTCTTAAAGAAATATTTAAGAAGCCAAATAGTAATATCAATCACGAAATGAAAGAAAAGATTAAAAACCTAAAATCAAATATAAAAGAAAAAAGGTATCAAAACTATTATAATGCATTTGAAGCCTTTTATGAAATTGTTTATAATAAAGCAAAAAATATAACAAGAGGTCTATTAAACGAAACCAATTGTAGTATTATTAAGAAATATTATATAGAAATTTTCTATAAATATTCAAAATGGAAGACAAATAAATTTATTGGTATAGAACCAGAATGCTAATTGTCAATTTTACAACCAAATGAAGCAAATCTTAACTTCCTAGTCCAAAGGACTTTGGATAAATACCTTTGGCTATATTATGAATATAACTTAAAAAAAGAAAAAGAGGATAGTCTGGACGAATAAAAAAATCTAAAAAATATATGGAGGGGCAGCGCCCCGAAATATTTGTAATAAAGAATAAACAATGATTAAGAGCTACAGCGTAGCGAAATAAATATAAAAAAATGACTAACATCATATCCAAATCTTTATTCATTCGTGGCTGCCAGTGTCACAAGTCGCTTTATTTACACAAGTTCCACGACGAGCTTCGCGACACCCTTTCCGAAGCACAAGAAGCCATCTTCTCTACCGGTACATCAGTAGGTGAGGTCGCCAGAGACCTCTATCCCGGAGGAACTAACATCAGAGAGCTTACTGCGGGTGATACAGCAAAAGCCCTTACGGAAACAGCAAACCATATGGCATCAGGCGCGAGGGTAATATACGAAGCCGCATTCAGTTGTGATAACCTGCTGGCTTATGTTGATATCCTTGTAAGGGATGGTGAAAGCTGGAAAATATTCGAAGTCAAAGCTTCAACAAGTGTTTCCGACACCTATCTGCTCGACTGTGCTTTCCAATACCATTTGCTCACCCTTTGCGGGATTCAGGTGTCGGATGTATCTGTCGTACACCTCAACAATAAATATATCCGACAAGGCGCTCTGGAATTGAAGGAGCTTTTTAAAACAGTTTCTGTACTGGAAGAAGTAAAAACACTTCGTAGTGTTGTCATAGAAAACCTTGAACAGCAGTTTGCTATATTAAACGCAGATTCTATACCTGCAATAGACATCGGTTTGCAATGTCACAGCCCTTATCCCTGCGATTTTATGGGACATTGCTGGAAGCATGTGCCGGAGTATTCTGTGTTTGAGGTGGCAGGCTTGAGTGCAAACAAGAAAATGGCTCTTTACAGCAGCGGTATTCTCGAAATTAAAGATATTCCCGAAGGTTATAAGCTCAATAAAAATCAGAAAATACAGGTGGATGGCGTAAAACATAACCGTTCCCATTTTGACAAAGCCATGGTAAAAGAGTTCTTAAACACATTGAAATATCCTATATACTTTATGGATTTTGAAACCATGATGCCGGCTATTCCTCTGTTTGATAAATCAACGCCATACCAGCAAATTCCTTTTCAGTATTCGTTACACTATTTGCCTCACAGGGGTGCTGAACTTCAACATATGGAGTTTCTTGCCGAAGCCATTGAAGGAAAAGACCCAAGAGAAGCATTTATAAAAGTTGCTGGAGGATACCCAAAAACCCGGAATGGTGCTCGTTTATAATCAAAACTTTGAAATCAGCCGACTCAAAGAGCTTGCCCGTGATTTTCCCCTGTATAATGTTGAAATTCATTATTTGATTGAACGTATTGTTGACCTGATGATCCCCTTTCAGAAAAAGCATATTTATTTGCCAGAAATGAAGGGTTCATATTCCATAAAAAAAGTCTTTCCTGCCCTTATAGAGCATTCCGGGTACAAAAACCTTGACATAGGCGATGGAGGAGCTGCCATGCGCAGTTTTGAGCAATTGTACTACGAAAAGAATCCCGATATTATTAAAAAAACAAGGCACGACCTACTTGAATATTGCAAACTCGATACGTATGCCATGGTGCTGCTGCTCGAAAAACTACATTGTTTAACCTTGTAATCAATTATCATTTTAAAATTTTAAAAAAATCACATAAATAAACCTAAAATTTAAAATTATGGAAAATATTATTTTGCTTAAAAACATTGAATATTTTGGTAATAAGTATACAGACGAACATGTATTTAAATACAACAAAGTTGAATTAGAAAACAATTGGTGGGAAGCATTAAAGTTTTTTTATAGCAAGTCTTTTATGAGAGGTCGAAAAGATAAATTATCTCATGAATATTTAGAGTTTACATTAAGTGTCTTGGAAGAATTTAAAAATGGAGATGATTTAGATGGGTTTTATGATAAATTGAAAGCAATGGTTTCTGATATCGAAAAAAATAAGGATTTGAAGAAAATGTTTATGGATAAAGGAAAAGTGGATAATGATGTTATTTATAAAACTGCAAAGAAAAGTGAATTAATAAATAAACTTAAAACTAAAAAAAATATTGAAATTGAATATGAAAAAGAAAAATATAAAAAATATATTCATTTAGGGAATATACTTGACATTAAAATGACACTTGGTGTTTTAAAATTTGTTACTAATACTGACATTAAAAGAAAAAATATTTTTAAATATGTTTTAGATGGTATAGAAGAAGGTAATGTAGAAAAAATTTACAAAGAATTAGATGGTATTATTGGTATTGGCGATAAAATTTCCACTTTTGTAATTAGAGATATAATGCTTCTTGCAGAAATGAATTTTTATTCACAAAAAGATGGATCAAAATTATACAAATATGCTTTCCCTGTAGATACTTGGGTTGCTCAATTAGCAAAAACTTTTAATAAAGAAATTAATACAGATAAGCTTGATGAAGTAAAAGAGGAAATGTTGAATATCTGTTTTAATAATAAAATTAACCCTTTAGAGTTTGCTGCAGGTTTATGGTATGTTGGAGCGAATTCGCTTGATATATTAATGACAGAATTTTTAGGTAAATATAAAATTTCAAACTAATGTTATGTTAAGTGTCATTCTGAACGAAGTGAAGAATCTATATTCATTTAAATCAGATATTTCGCTTCGCTCAATATGACAAAATACATTTAACTTAACACTAAATGAGAATAATATGTTAGGCGCAATAACAGGCGATGTAATAGGTTCCGTATACGAATGGAACAACATCAAAACAACACAATTCAATCTTTATAACGAAAAATCGTTCTTTACAGACGATACAGTAATGACAATAGCTGTAGCTGAGGCGATCATGATCGGAGGCAGTTTTGTGGACAGCATGAAGCGCTGGGGACGCAGTTATCCCGATGCCGGCTATGGGACGCACTTCGCTTATTGGCTGATGTCCGATAATCGTGAACCCTATAACAGTTGGGGCAATGGCTCTGCCATGCGGGTGAGTCCTGTAGGTTTTGCATTCAACACCCTTGAAGAAGTGCTCGAAAAAGCAAAACAGTCGGCAGAAGTCACCCACAACCACCCCGAAGGCATCAAGGGAGCTCAGGCTACGGCGGCAGCTGTCTTCATGGCCCGTCATGGTGCATCAAAGCAGGACATTAAAGACTATGTCGAAGCTCAGTTTGGTTACAACCTCAGCCGAAAACTGGATGACATCCGTCCCTGTTATACCTTTGATGTGAGTTGCCAGGGCTCAGTACCTGAAGCCATCATCGCTTTTCTTGAAAGCACAGATTTTGAAAGCTCACTCAGACTGGCTGTTTCGATAGGTGGCGATACCGATACAGTGGCTTGTATCAATGGTGGTATAGCTCAGGCCTATTACAAAAGTATTGACAAAAAACTTATAAGTTTTATCAGAAACAAACTGACAGATGAAATGCTTGAGGTGTTGGATGACTTTAATGCCAGATATAAAATTCATTTTGAATAATCAACAGGACACATTAAAATGAAAAAACGCATATTTCGGGGGCGTCCGGCAAACTTTTCTCAGAAAGAAATAGATGCTTGTTTAGATAAAAAACTTGACAGCAATCTATACAAAAATTACAGCAGATGTCATAAATGCGGATTATCCCCCGAAAAACTCATCTGGATTGAATTTACAAGCCCCCCATGGACATGGAAAGCCCGTTGCGGCCTGCAGGGTCCGCTATCGCTATGTCCTGCATGCGGGATACAGGTAGAAATTATTGTGAAGGTTCGGAGTTAGAGTAGGTATTTGTATTTACATAAATTTTTAAAATTTTTTTTATATTGTAACGCACATTACTGTAATGGTTGTTTTGGTAAAAAAAATACGGTTTTTTAATCTCTTTAATTATCAATGAATGCTTGATTTTTGTAACAGAATATGTAACAAAATTTTTCACGAAACCCTCTTTTTTTGTAACATTGCATACCCTTTAATAATGTCATTTATATTATGAAAAAAATACGCTCGGCATTGGTTTCGGTGTACCATAAAGAAGGTCTGGATGCGCTTTTGCAAGAACTGCATAAAAACGGCGTGGTTTTCTATTCCACCGGCGGCACTTACGACTATATCACATCGTTGGGTTTGCCGGCCGTAAAAGTGGAAATTCTGACCTCGTATCCCTCTATCCTTAATGGGCGGGTCAAGACACTTCATCCCAAGGTGTTCGGCGGCATACTGGCTCGCAGGGATGTGGCATCGGATGGCATGGAACTTACACAATATGGCATTCCGGAAATTGACCTTGTAATTGTTGACTTGTATCCTTTTGAACAAACACTGGCTGCCGGGGCCACCCACGAAGATATCATCGAAAAAATAGACATAGGTGGTATTTCTCTCATTCGGGCCGCGGCCAAGAATTACAACGATGTGGTCATTATTCCCTCATCAGCTTATTATAACTCGTTCCTCGACCTGCTTGTTGCGCAAAAAGCCGCAACCACAACCGAACAAAGGCAATATTTTGCTGCTGCAGCCTTTGCCGTTTCTTCGCACTACGACACCGCCATCTTCCATTACATGAACAGGCAGGCCGGCATACCTGCCCTGCGCATCAGCAGTGACCACAGAAACATACTCCGCTATGGTGAAAACCCGCACCAGAAAGGTTCCTTTTACGGAAATCAGGATGAGGTTTTTGAAAAACTCAATGGCAAGGAAATATCTTACAACAACTTACTTGACCTTGACGCCGCATTAGCCTTGATAAATGATTTTGAGGAAACCACTTTTGCCATTATCAAACACAACAATGCCTGTGGCATAGCCAGCCGTCCCACTTTGAGCGAAGCATGGGATGCTGCCCTGGCCGGAGACCCTGTATCGGCTTATGGTGGCATACTGGTAACCAATACCATTATAGATGAAGAAACGGCTAAAAAAATAAACACCCTCTTTTTCGAAATCATTGCCGCACCTGACTACGAAAAAAATTCTTTTGAAATATTAAAACAAAAGAAAAATAGAGTAATTTTGAAGGTTAAAACCACGCAGTTTGCACCTTACACGTACCGAAGTGCGCTTAATGGCGTTCTGGAGCAGGATAGAGACAACTCAACCGAAACTAAGGCAAGCCTCATTCCAGCTACAACAACGATACCTACGGAGGCAGAAACAGAAGACCTGCTTTTTGCCAACAAAGTAGTTAAGCATACCAAGTCGAACTGTATAGTGCTTGTCAAAGGTAAACAGCTTCTGGCAAGCGGTACAGGGCAAACGTCGAGGGTCGATGCACTGAAGCAGGCTATTGTTAAAGCCAAAGAATTTGGCTTTGACCTAAAGGGTGCGGTGATGGCCTCGGATGCATTCTTTCCTTTTCCCGACTGTGTTGAACTGGCACACAGGGAAGGCATTACTGCGGTTATACAACCCGGAGGGTCTATACATGATAAACTCTCGGTTGATTACTGCAACAAAAACAGCGTGGCCATGGTTTTTACAGGGATACGACATTTTAAACATTAAAATAATAGATATAAAATGGGACTTTTTTCATTTCTGACGCGGGAAATTGCCATTGACCTCGGAACAGCCAATACAGTTATCATTCACAACGACAAAGTAGTGGTGGATGAACCATCCATAGTTGCTATTGAAAGAACCACAGGCAAAATTTTAGCCGTGGGTAAAAAAGCCCAAATGATGCATGGCAAAACACACGAAAATATAAAAACTGTTCGTCCTTTACGCGACGGTGTAATTGCCGACTTTCAGGCTGCAGAGCACATGATACGCGAAATGATTAAAATGATTTCGCCAAAGAAATCATTATTTCCGCCCTCGCTCAAAATGGTTATCTGCATACCTTCGGGTATCACCGAAGTGGAAGAACGCGCTGTGCGTGATTCTGCCGAGCAGTCGGGCGCCAAAGAGGTAAGGCTTATACACGAACCTATGGCCGCCGCTATTGGTATTGGCATTGATGTACTCATGATTATTGATATCGGCGGCGGCACCACCGAGGTGGCGGTTATTGCCCTGGGGGGTATTGTTTGCAACAAATCCATTCGTATTGCCGGCGATGACTTTAACAGCGATATTGAAGAATATATGCGCAAGCAGCATAACATACACATTGGCGAACGCAGCTCCGAGCGCATCAAAATAGAAGTAGGCGCAGCCATGAGCGAAATCGAAAACCCACCGGAAGACTTTGCTGTACATGGCAGGGATATGCTTACAGGCATTCCCAAGGAAATAGTGGTCAACTATGCCGAAATTGCACACGCGCTTGATAAATCAATTACCAAGATTGAAACGGCAGTTCTTAATGCCCTAGAACTTACCCCTCCAGAGTTGGCGGCCGATATTTACCGCACAGGCATTTACCTGGCCGGTGGCGGTTCGCTGCTGCGCGGTCTCGACAAGCGTATCTCCATCAAAACCAAATTGCCCGTTCATATTGCTGAAGACCCCTTACGGGCTGTAGCAAGAGGTACAGGAATTGCCCTGAAAAATTTCGATAAGTTTACGTTCCTTATCAAATAGATGCGCAATATTCTTAACTTTATCTGGAAGAACCATTTCTTTTTCCTATTTCTGTTACTTGAAACGGTATGTTTGGTTATTGTTATACAGAACAACGATTACCAAAGGGCAGCGTTTATCAATAAAACAAGCGAATTTTTTGCTTCTGTAAATAAACGCATAACCAACATTTACGATTACTTCAACCTGGCCGAGATTAACCGTCAGCTATCTGAGGAAAATGCACGTTTACGCGCACAAACTATAACATCATTTAACCTTACCGACACCAATACCTTTGCTATTAATGACACTTTGTATAAGCAGGAATATACCTACATCCAGGCAAAAGTTGTCAACAACTCCATTAACAGGCGTAAAAACTTCATTACATTGAACAAAGGCAGCAATCATGGTATCAAAAAAGACATGGGTGTCATTTCACCACAAGGCGTTGTGGGCATTGTGGCTGATGTGTCACCTAATTACACTACCGTTATGTCATTGCTACACATAGATTCGAAAATTTCCGCCCAGTTAAAAAACACAAACCACATAGGTTCGCTTGTATGGGAAGGTATCAATTACCGCAAAGGCAAGCTGAATGATATGCCCACCCATGTGGTGCTACATGTTGGCGACACCCTCGTTACAAGCGGATTCTCAGCTATTTTTCCACAAGGTATTGACCTGGGTTATGTTCTTGATTTTTCACTGCGGAACGGCGAAATGTTTTATGATGTGGATATTGCATTTACTGTCGATTTCAATAATTTGGCCTATGTATATGTGGTTAATAACCTGCTAAAAGAAGAACGGTCAAAACTCGAAAAAAAAACAGCGCATGATTAGAATTGTCACATCTAATATTTTACGATTTCTTGTGCTTACAGCTATACAGGTGGCAGTGCTTAACCACATACATTTAAGCGGCTATGTCAATCCTTACCTCTACATTTTATTTATTCTTATTCTGCCATTCGAAACTCCAAAGTGGCTTCTTCTTATAGTGGCATTTTTTCAGGGATTGGTTATCGACCTTTTTGTGCAGACTCCGGGTATGCATGCTGCAGCCTGTGTGTTTATGGCTTTCCTGAGGCCATTAATTGCAGCTACCATTTCTTCCAAAAAAGAATATGAACCCGGCATTCAACCGTCCATACAGGATTTGGGATTTAACTGGTTTCTTACCTACAGTGCCATTCTAACAGTGGCACATCATACGATACTTTTCATGATGGAGGTTTTTCATTTTTATGAATTTGCAATAACAATACAAAGAATTTTATACAGCTCTGTAATTACCCTGATTCTTATCATATTGAGCCAATATATTTTCTACAGGAAACCACGAAATATAATTTCAGGCAAAATCTGATAGTTTTTATTTTTTTGTAATTTTGCAACACATTAGAGGGATGTTAGCTCAGTTGGTTTAGAGCATCGCCTTGACAGGGCGGGGGTCAGCGGTTCGAATCCACTACATCCCACAAACAACAAACGCTTCGAGAGGAGTTTTTTGTTTTCTGTAGCTTGTAAACGAAGTTTACAAAAGCGTAAGAAAACAAAAAAAGAGGCCATGAAATGGCGGCGTTTGTTGTTTGTATCCCCCCAACGCCTGACTTCAAAGTTTTTTTAAAACTACTTTTCCGAAAAGCTGCATTAAATCCGCATTTTTTAAAACATACTTTGTAGTGCCTAATTAAACCTTAACTTGGATTAAAAAAACAGTAACCAACACAATTATTCAAGCGTTATTTATGCACTTTTCCTCTTTTTTCATTTCTCTGTAGATAAGAATATCTGCTAATGTGGGGCATCTTTTGTAAAGCCATGCCAGTATTTTGCCTTGAGTAGTGAGTACTATTTCACGTTTTCTTTTTCTAATAGCTTTTATAATATGTCGTGCCACCTCTTCGCTGCTCATCATCTGAGATTCATTACGCGGCGATTCTTTCTGTGGTAAACCTTCTTTGTTGAGTGCTGTAAAACGTATATTACTGCTTGTAAAGCCGGGGTGGACAATAAGCACATGCAAATTATCCTTTAAATATTCAACCCTAAGCGTTCTTAAAAAACCGTTCATAGCGTGCTTTGAGGCACTATAGCCGGTACGTCCGGGTAAAGGAGTTATACCTGCCAGTGATGAAACACCTATTAAGCTCCCTCCTTCTTTTAATATATAAGGCAAGGCATATTTTGTGCAATACAGCATGCCATAAAAATTAATATCCATCAACTTTTTAATCACATCAGTTTGAACATCTTCGAACATGGCACGCATAGATATTCCTGCATTATTTATCAATATATCAATCTTTCCAAATTTGTCTATTGTTTTATGTATAAGGTTTTTACATTCATCTTCCGAACTTACATCAGCTTTTACTGAAAGCACAGCCCCCGACATCGAAAGAATTTCTTTTTCTGTTAACTCTAATTTGTCTTTAGAACGTGCAGCAATAACCACATGAGCACCTTCCTTTGCGAATTGAATAGCACAAGCCCTGCCAATGCCCGACGAAGCACCTGTAATGACTACAACTTTATTCTTAAAATATAAATCTTTCATATTTTTTAGTCGACAGTTTAATTTAAACACTATAATTCAATTGTTTTACGTAACATCTGGCTCTTTTGTGTTGTCTGTACTCATAAGGTCCCCATATATTAGTTAATTTGCTGTTGTTTTCGAGTGTACGTGTAACCTCCACCTCTTTTACTTTATGATTGATAAGAGATTGCAGGTTCTTTTCAAAAATGATGCTATGCACACCCTTGTTTTGATAATCGGGGCGAACTCCGATAAGTAACAAATCAGCGACCTTGTGCGACTTTATGGCTTTTAAGATGTAAAACAACCCCAAGGGAAATAGCTTACCACGAGCTTTTTGCAGAGCTCCAGAAATAGATGGTGTAACAATACCAAAAGCCACGGGTTCATCTTTTTCATTAATAATTATTGACAAATAATCCGGAAGGAACAATGAATTCAATTCTTTCATTATATTATCCTTAACAGCAGGAGTTAGTTTTATATATCCAGGCAAATCTCCGTAAATATCATTCAATAAATTAAATAATAAATCTGTATATTTAAGTGCTTCATTTTTGGTAGTGAATTCTAAATTTCTCAATTTATAGCGTTCTTTAATAAGAGCCGATACTTTTAATATTTTTTCAGGCATCCTTTCAGGTACTTTAATATTAAATTCTATCCAGTCGGCATCCTTAACATAGCCATAATTCTTAATCAACTTATCATAATACGGATAATTGTATGTGGCATAAGACGTTGGAATTTCATCAAAGCCCTCAACAAGTACTCCAGTAGGATCGAAAGAAATAAATCCCAGAGGTCCGTTAACCATTTCAGCATTTTTCTCTATACCCCATTTCTCAACTTCAAACAATAAGGCATTTACAACGTCCTGATCTTCAATAAAATCGAACCATCCAAAACGTATAAAGGTTTTATCATACTTTTTATTAATAGCATAATTGAATATACCAGCTATACGACCAACTATAACATTATCTCTAAAAGCCATCCAGTAACGGGCTTCACAAAATTCAAAAGCAGGGTTTTTCCTTTTATCAAGTGTCTTCATCTCTTTTGAAATAAGAGGCGGCACATAATACTTTGAATGTTTATACAGCTTAAAAGGAAATTTAATGAATGCGCACAATTCTTTTTTGCTTTGTACTTCCTTTATTATTATTGGCATATTTTTAAGTATATAATAAATGCAAAATTAATAAAAACAAAAATAGAAATTGTTATTAATTTTTTACATGTATTTTTTTAATTTTGTACGAATTTATATTTGCTTTAAATTCGTTAAATAAAAATTATGGTTATCAAATTAATGATTTTGATAACAATTGCATTGCATATTATTGCAGCTGTTATATCATTAAGACTAATCAAAAGAACAAAATACAGATTATCGTGGATACTTATTACACTTGGCTTTTTATTTCTACTGATAAGAAGGGTTATTGAATCATTGTCAGTTTTCAATATTGAGTCTAATGTTGAAGAACACAGTAATATATATGTCTGGTTAGGTATAGCCACCTCATTTTTCTTTGCTGTAGGGCTAATACTGGTAAGTAAAATATTCGATTATATGAATAAAATGGAAAAGGAAAAAAGAGATAATGAAAAGAAATTTTTATCTATCATCATTCAAACAGAAGAAAAAGAAAGAGAAAGGATAGCCAAAGATATTCACGACGGGCTTGGACCACTAATATCAACAATAAAGATGTCAGTATCGGCGCTAAAAAATGAAAGGACCCACAATAAATCAGAAATAATACAAAACCTTGAGCTTGTTATAAATGAATCCCTTAAAACACTTAAAGATATCTCGGATAATCTCAGTCCGCATGTTATTGAGAATTTTGGTCTTATTAAAGCTATGCGAAATTTTATTTATAAAATTAATGCATCAGAAGTTATTTCAATTGATTTTATATCTCCTGCCGAAAGCAAACGCTTGCCTCAAAACATTGAAATTGCATTATACAGGGTTTTATGTGAACTCATCAACAACACCATCAAGCATGCCAATGCTGGTATCATTTCAATAAATATGACCTACGACATAAATCAAGTTCATATAGACTACAGTGATGATGGATTGGGCTTTGAAACAGACACTTTGTTCAAGCCACAGATGTTGGGTAGTGGATTTTATAATATTTTTTCCAGAATAAGTTCACTTAATGGAAGTATAGAAACCATTTCAACTCCCGGGAATGGCATACAGGTTAAAATAAAAATACCAATCACAAATGAAAGAAAATAAAACATATAACATCATGATTGTTGACGACCATGTGCTATTCCGCAACGGTTTGAAACTCTTGCTGAATTCACAACCCGATTTTAAAGTCGTTGCAGAAGCATCAAACGGTATCGAATTTCTTAAAAACCTTGAATTTATACCCGTCGATATTGTTTTACTTGACATAGCCATGCCCGAAATGAATGGTATTGAAGCAGCAACCATTGCCTTTGAAAGATATCCTGAGCTAAAAATTATTGCCTTGTCGATGTATGGCGAAGAAGCATATTACTACAAAATGCTCGAAGCTGGTGTATCTGGCTTTTTAATTAAAGAATCAAATATTGACGAAGTTTACGCAGCATTACGCTCTGTTGCCGAAGGCAAAACATTCTTCTCGCAAGAGCTTCTGCAAAAACTGATTAAAAATATCACTTCCCTTAATAATAATTCCAAAATAAACGACCTTTCCGAACGTGAAACAGAAATCATAGCCCTTATTTGTCAGGGTTATTCTAATCAGGAAATATCCGAAAAACTTCACCTAGGCAAACGTACAGTTGAAAAACACAGAGCCAATATCCTTATTAAAACAGATTCAAAAAACACAGCCAGTTTAGTGATGTTTGCCATAAAAAACAATATTGTTAAAATCTTGTGATTAATACGTATTTATACGTATCAACTTAGTATTATTAAGTAATAAAAAAAGTATAAACACGCTTAATTTTAAGTATTAATCTTTATCCCATAAACGATTTTATAGATTAATTTTGTCGGTATAATTTTCTTTTAACCTAAATTTATTATTAATTACATTTATAAAATTTGTATTAAAAATAAATGATAGATTATTATTCGCTTTTAAGAAGAGATATCCGGTTTGTTGAAGGATTAAATGCTTGCATGAATTGTGGTGTTTGTACTGCTATTTGCCCTGCAGCAGAGTTTTACAACTACGACCCCCGTAGTATCTGCAATATCCTTATGACTAAAGATAATGAAAAAATAGAACATCTGCTCAAAACAGATTCAATATGGTATTGCGGACAATGTCTTTCGTGTAAAACACGTTGTCCCCGAGGGAATGTTCCAGCATTGCTTATATCTGCTTTACGACATTTGTCACAAGTAACAGGTTTGTTTACAAATAGCGAAAAAGGGAGGCAACAGTATGCTATTTTTAAAACCATAGGTGAAAATATAATAAATACCGGTTATTGTATACATCTGGCTCTTATAAATCTTAAACTACATCCTGAACAGGGCCCTGTTATGGTTTGGTATAAAGAAAATGCTGAAGATGTGACTGATTTACTTGGTGCAAATTATAACAAACTGGGTGAGGGTGCATTAAGAAAAATTTCGCAAGATAATCTTGATGAACTTAAAAAAATATTTAATATTACTGGAGGCACTGATTTATATAATTCCATTAATAAATATTCAAAAACCAAAGCAAAAGAATTGAATATAAATTGTGAGGATACGATTGAAAACAGTGCATATTTTTTTCATGTTTTTTTAAGTAAGGAATAAAATTAATAAAAATGGAAAAGGGATATTGGAAAGATTATCAGAAAGCTATAGCTACAGATAATTACTTTTATGAAAGAAGTTGTATCCGGCAAACTTTTTTCCCTGGTTCAGAAAATGCATTCATTAAAATTATTAGAGAAGAACTGGGATTGAAAATTATTGATGATAAGAATTTACATACTTGTTCAGGCATAGGATATTATTCAGGTATAGTTCCATTAGAAACGACTATGACGGTTATTGCAAGGTTGTTTTCTTTGATGAGTGAAACAAGCAGTCGAAATTTTGTTTCTTCATGTGTTACATCATTTGGTTTGATAAACGAAGTGCTTGATATGTGGGAACATTTTCCCGAAAAGCTTGAAAGCACAAGATATTATCTTAAAGAAGCAACAGGAAGGAGCTTTGAACTACCACACAATGTGGCACACTCTTCTGATATTATCTATTTACATCGCAAAGCACTTAAAAAAAAGATGATATACAGTCTTGTAAACAAAAAAACAGGTGAACCTCTTCGTGTGGTAGAACATATTGGCTGTCATTATGCTAAAATTTTCCCTCAGCATGGTGTGGGGGGAGCAGAATTTCCTCAGGTTCTGGCTGGTATAATTAAAGAATGGGGCGGACAAGTCATCGATTATCCTGAGCGCAGGCATTGCTGCGGCTTTGGATTCAGACAATATCTTATTATGGCAAACAGGGGTTATTCTATTGCCAATTCAAAAAAGAAATTTGAATCTATGAAACCTTATAAACCTGATTTTATTATTTCGAATTGTCCCGGTTGCTCAATGTTTATGGACAGATGGCAGTATACCATTGCCGAAATGGAAGGCGTCACCTACGATGACGAACAAAAAGGTATCCCTGTACTTACTTATGAAGAATTAACAGGCATTTTATTAGGTTACAATCCATGGGAATTAGGACTTCAATTACATCAAATACAATGCGAACCACTTCTCGATAAAATTGGAATACCCTATATCATCGATAAAAAATACATAGGGAAATCAGGGAAAAAACTCAATCATCCCTTAAAACCCAAAAATATTATAGCATGATTTTACACTTTGATGTTACTGTTATAGGAGGAGGTCCGGCAGGTATTGTTGCAGCGTATAATATAGCCAACCAAGGACATAAGGTATTAATTTTAGAAAAAGAACCAAAAATAGGTAGCCATATAAATAATATTGAAAACCTCTTCCCAAATTTTATGAAGGCAGCTATTGTTTTAAATGAGCTTACTAATAAATCTAAACATCATAATATCAGATTAATAACAGGAGCATTTGTTGAGAAAACATATAAAGAAAACAAATTATGGATTGTAAGAACTTCAGAAGGAAAGTTGTATTCATCAGATGCGCTTGTATTGGCAACGGGTTTTCGTATTTTTGATGCTCGATACAAAGAAGAGTTGGGATATGGCTTATACAAAGGAGTTATCAACACTGTTGAACTGGAAGCAATGATAAAGAAAAAAGAAGTTTTAAGCCTGCAAGGTAAATTGCCTAAAAAAATTGCATTTGTTAATTGTGTAGGTTCACGCGACGAAAAAGTAGGAAATCATTATTGCTCACGTGTATGTTGCATCAATGCTGTAAAACAATCTATAGAAATCAAAGAACTTATCCCTGAAACTGAAATATATTGCTTCTACATGGATATACGTATGGCTGGTCAATTTTACGAAGAGCTTTACCGAAAATCGCAGGAAACATATGATATAAATTATATCAGGGGAAGAGTTTCGGAAGCATCCGAAACTATAGACAAGCGAATACAAATAAAAGCAGAAGATACATTAAGTCAGTTGCCCCTGAAAATGACCGTGGATATTTTAGTACTTATGAC
>JAKIYU010000252.1 GCA_022708385.1 Bacteroidota bacterium
GTTTTTGTTGGCTCCCACGGTGCCATCTGCACCGATACCGTAGAATTTGGCAGCGTAATTTCCTTTGGGCGACACATCCACTTCGGCCAGCAAGGGGAGCGACAGGTGTGTAACATCATCCACAATGCCCACAGTAAACTGGTTTTTAGGCTGTGCCGATTTCAGGTTTTCATAGACGGCTATCATGTGGGCCGGTGTGGTGTCTTTAGAGCTGAGACCATAACGTCCGCCAACAATAAGCGGGGCATTGGCATCACCTTTAAAAACTTCCACCACATCGAGATACAAGGGGTCGCCATTGGCTCCGGGTTCTTTGGTACGGTCTAGAACACAAATTCTTTTGGCCGATTTGGGCAACACTTTCAGGAAATATTTTTTGGAGAAAGGCCTGTAAAGATGAACCGAAACGAGCCCGATTTTTTCGCCCTGCGAAGTTTTATAATCAATTACTTCTTTAATGGTGTCGGTTATTGAGCCCATGGCTATAACGATGTTTTCTGCATCGGGGGCGCCATAATAAGTAAAAGGATGGTATTCTCTGCCGGTAATTTTATATATTTCCTGCATGTATTCTTCAACAACATCAGCCACGTGGGTATAAAAGGGGTTGGCGGCTTCCCTTGTCTGGAAATAAATATCAGGGTTCTGGGCTGTGCCGCGTATGACGGGATTTTCGGGGTTCAGAGATCTGTCGCGGTATTCCTGCAGTGCCTTCCTGTCAACGAGAGCGGCAAGTTCTTCCATTTGCATTTCTTCCACTTTTTGCATCTCGTGCGAAGTGCGGAAGCCGTCGAAGAAATGAAGGAAAGGAATGCGTGTTTTAATGGCGGCCAGATGGGCAATGCCTGCAATATCCATAATTTCCTGTACGCTGCCGGTAGCCAGCATGGCAAAGCCTGTATGGCGTGTACTCATCACGTCGCTGTGGTCGCCAAAGATAGAAAGGGCCTGTGCGGCGAGGCTGCGGGCAGATACATGAAATACGCCCGGCAATAATTCTCCGGCTATTTTGTACATGTTGGGTATCATCAGCAATAAACCCTGAGAAGCGGTAAAGGTAGAAGTAAGTGCGCCGGCTTGCAGCGCCCCATGAACAGCACCCGAAGCGCCGCCTTCGCTCTGCATTTCAACGACCTTAACGGTTTCGCCGAACATATTTTTGCGGCCGTACGAAGCCCACTCATCTACGTTTTCGGCCATATTAGAGGAGGGAGTAATAGGATAAATGGCGGCTACTTCGCTGAACATATAGGCTATATGTGCAGCAGCATGATTACCGTCGCAAGTGATAAATTTTTTTGTTTTAGTCATGATGTTTATATTTAAGTGCTTTATAATTAAGCTATTGATATTTCGTCTAAATGGGGAAACGAAATTAGTAATATTATTTATTATTATAAAATGTTTGCGAAGTTTTTTGGTAAATATTTTACCTATTCTTCAAGAAATCGAGTTTTAAAAGTAGCATCTGGATTTTCGAGCACTTTGAGTGCCTCTTTGTAACCTATTTCGAAAAGTTTGTCCATCTTGGCCACTTCGAGTAAGCCGTAATCATCGACTTCTTTTGGGGCAATTAATACATCGCACTTGGGTGCTTTAAGCACAATGTTTTTATTAACAGCGAGATTAAATGAACGTATGGCTATGGCTTTAAGGTTGGGAATCTTTTCCTGGTAATTTATAGGGCATACAAAAACACCAATGAGGCGTTCAGTTTTTCCTTCTACGGGCTTTATAGGGAAATTATCCATAACGCCGCCATCGGCATAAAGGTAGTTGCCAATTTTAACAGGTTCGAATAAAACAGGAATACTGGCCGATGCAATGAGCGGTTTGAGCAATTCACCTTTCGAAAAATATTCGGGTTTGCCAGTGTTCATATTGCAAGCAGTAATAAATACGGGTATTTTAAGTTCTTCGAAGGTTTTAGCTCTGAGGTATTTCTTGAGCAGGTTTGCCATTCCGGTCATTTTAACCAATCCCGTTTTAGGAATGATGATTTCGATGAACTTTTTGAATTCTTTCGCTTTGAAAAAGCTCATCACTTCATCGGGCGTATAGCCGTCGGCATATAGAGTGGCGGCTATGGAGCCCGCACTAGTGCCCGAAATAACATCAGGGTAAATACCTTTTTCGTTCAGGGCTTTGATAACACCCATGTGGGCAAAGCCACGCACACCGCCACCGCTTAATACAAGTGCATTTTTGTATTTTTTAATTGTTGCCATTATTATTATATTTCAGATACAAATATAAGGCACAAAAAAGAAAAAACGAAAAAAAATTGACTATTACTGATAAAATTATCTTAATTCCAGTCCGGTTTGTCCGATTTCGTAACCATCAATAAACATGGAAATACTGTAAGAGCCGGGCTTAAACTCTTCGGTTCTGTCCCAGTACATACATATGACTTCAGCTTTATTCCGGTAATTAATTTGCTTTTTAACCGAGTACTGTAAAAGCTGGCCTTTGCTTTCAAAGGCATATTCATCGCCGCTGCCTTTTATTAAAATGACATTATCGGGGCCGGCAATGCGCATATAAACCGTCTTGGGACCGGGTGGCGCAACAAGGTTTTCGCTGATGGTAAAGCACACTTTGATTTTTTCTGTACGGCGGGCTTTATCGGTAAGTTCTTCTTTTTCGCCTTTCATACGAATGCCTTGTGCAAAAGCCTGATAAGCCTTTAACGTGGAAGCAAGCTCCACTTGCTCTTTGAGGGCTTCTTTGTCTTGCGACAATACCTCAGATTCTTTTTTAGCTTTTTCGAAATTTTTCTGAATTCTTACATTTTCATCCTTCAAAACGGCATTTTCTCTGTGCAAACTGTCTATTTGCAATACGTAACTTTGGGTTATATTGCGCAAATGGTCAAGTTGTTTGCGTATTTTACGGTAATCGGCCTGAGATGAAATTAATTTCTGAATCTCATCCGCATTGGCAAGAATAATACTGTCCTTTTCGTGAATAACACTATCATATTCATTTTTAACTGTATTATATTCTTCAATAATAGAATCCAGTTCCAGTTGCAGGTCGTAGTTTTTCTTTTCTATTTCGGTTTTTTCAATAAAAATGTAATCTACTTTCGACCTTGTAACAAGCAATTGCCATACAAGAACGACAATAATTAAAAACAAAAGAACAATTATACTAATATATGTTTTTTTGGCTTTATTGGAGGCTCCTCCCTGTTGATTTTCTGTCATCGTTGTTTGTTTTAGGACAATGATTAATATTTTTTTTGCAAAAATATACATTTTATTGCATTTTTGTTTTATTTGTCATATATTTGTAATAATCGGGTGTTTATATGAAGAATACTGCTTTTTTTATAGGTTTTATGTTGGGTTATATCCTTTTTGTGTCGTCGTGCAAATCGCCGGATAAACACGAGATAAACACATTGCCATTACCCACTCTTAAAGCGGCAGATTATTTCAAAAGCGGCGTACAAAAAGCAGATAGTGGTAATTATAAGGAAGCCATAGGTTTTTACGACATGGCCATTGAAATATATCCCAAATTTGCGACCGCTTATTATTACCGGGGCCTGGCCAAATTTAAAATTGTTGAATACCAAAATGCGATTAATGATTTTTCGCAGGCCATAAAACTTAACCCCGAATTTGAAGAAGCCTATCTAAAAAGGGGGGCAGTGAAAGCGTACCTGTCCGATTTTGAAAGCGCGCTTAACGACTACAACACTGCCATTTTCCTTAACGCCTCTTATGCCCCGTCTTATGCCTGCCGCGGGTTTTTGTATTTCGAAATGAAGCAGTTTAAAAAAGCCCTGGATGATTACAATCAAGCCCTTTATTATGACCCCGGCGATAAAGAAACCTATTTTAAAAGGGGAAAAACCTTCAGTATTCTCGGTGATGACAGAAATGCGCTGTTCGACTATGATAAAGCCATTGAGCTGAACTATGATTCTCCCGATGTTTATTCCAGCAGGGGCGATTCGAAATACCTGCTCGGCGATCTCAAGGGCGCCTGCACGGACTGGAAAACAGCCGACAAAATGGGCGATGCCCTGATTTATAAAACCATTAAACAATTGTGCCGGTAAAGATTTATTACCCTCTTTGTTGCGCGTTACCCCCGCGCCAGTATGTGCGCGTCTCCCGATGCGTACAATTTTGTTAAAATCAGTA
>JAKIYU010000253.1 GCA_022708385.1 Bacteroidota bacterium
TGGTTACCCTGAGGCGGTTGCAGTTACTGCAGTCACCACCTGAGCCACCTTCCACAACACTGTAAGTGCCTTCGGCAAGGTTCATTTGATGAATAAACCGAACCTGTAAACCGTTTAAACTGCAAAATGCCTTAACTTCAGCAGCATCTTGTTTCGATACATTGTCTTTGACAACACAGTTAATTTTGATGGGGTTAAGTCCGGCATTTTTAGCTGCTTTAATACCCTTAAAGACTTTCGAAATGTCTCCCCCGCGCGTGAGTGTTTTATATTTCTCAGGATTAACCGTGTCGAGGCTGATATTAATTCTGTTAAGTCCCGCTTTGGCTAGAGGTTCGGCAAATTCATCAAGCAAAATGCCATTGGTAGTAAGTGCGAGGTCTTTAATGCCCTCTATGGCAGACAGCATAGCTATGAGTGCTGGAATGCCTTTTCTGACAAGGGGTTCTCCACCTGTTATTCTCACTTTATCTATGCCCAGCGTGATTCCGGTTTGTACAATGTCAATTATTTCCTCAAAAGTAATGACGTTACTATGCGGAATCCAGGGCACGCCTTCTTCGGGCATGCAATAGACACACCTCAGGTTGCACCTGTCGGTAACTGAGATACGCAGGTAATTTATTCTACGGTTAAATTTGTCGTACATACACTTTTTCTCCGGCTTTAATTTCACTGACACCTGCCTCTATTCTCATAAGGGCATTGGCATAACAAAGGGCATATATATGAGCCGAACCATGGTATTTAAGCATGTTAACCTCGTGGTTTTCATCAATAAATACAGGCAACCATGTCATACGGTCGCTGTGTTTTTGTTTAAAATCGTTTTTTAACGTTCCGACCATATCATTAGTTCTTACAGGGTGTCCCGACATGGCTTGGATAAAAGGTTTGGCAAAGAGTTCGAAGGTGGTAAAAGAGGAAACGGGGTTGCCTGGCAGGCCGAAAATAAACGCCTTGTCTTTTTTACCAAAGAGGGTTGGTTTACCGGGCTTAATGGCTATGGAATGTACAAGTATATTTACGCCTGCCCTTTTAAGAACGGATGGCACAAAATCATAATCGCCCATTGAGATACCGCCCGTCATAAGTACTACATCGTTTTTTTTCAAAGCATCGGTAATTGCTCTGTAGGTTGCTTCTTCCGAGTCTTCCACAATGCCCATATAATCTGGTTCAATACCAATAGATTGCAACTGGCCTATAAGCTGATAGGCATTGCTGTTACGTATTTTGCCTTTATCGGGTATCATATCCGGCTCTACAATTTCGCTGCCTGTTGTTAGTAATGCTACCTTGGGTAAGCGGTAAACAAGCGGCTTGCTACACCCCGAGGTAGCCAGTATAGCCAATTCCTGTGGTCGTAACAAGGTGCCTTTTTTTAGAACAATGTCTCCCTGTTTAATATCTTCTGCCATTAACGAAATATTGTTTTTCGTATCTGTACCTGTAAATCTGATTTTGTTAAAACCGATATTTTCGGTCATTTCAACCATAATAACACAATCAGCACCATCAGGCAGGGGAGCGCCTGTCATTATTTGGGCACATTCGTTTTGTTGTAATTTTTTAGTGGGTAAATCGCCGGCTTTAATTGTCTCAATTATAGTGAGTTCATTTCTTAAATCCTGGCGTCTTATAGCAAAACCATCCATGGCCGATTTGTTAAAAGGCGGCACATTAATGTCAGAAACAACATCCTTTGCCAGCACCCTGTTGTAGGCATTGCGGATGTCAATAATTTCCGGTTCTTTAATTAAAACATGTGAGTTGATTATTCTCAATGCTTCATCAAAACTTATCATCGCTTGTTGTTATTGGGTGAAAAAATATACCTGAAAACCAATCCGAAATAATCTCCCTTAAGGTTTGAATAAACTGTTTTGGTAACCTGTTGTGCATTTTCATATTCAATTCTTGTGTTGAACATAGGTTTGAAATACATATTGTAGGTGGTACCGAAATAAAAATAACCGGCCTCCTCTGTGCGCCATTCAAAGCCTACATTAGCAACAAGTGATGCGGACAACCAGCTTCTTTTGAGCGATAACTGGTTCATAACCTCATTCTTTGAGTACAGGTTTGTAGGCAAAAACTGAAAGGAAGCACCTGCAGAAGGCCCCATATACACATCGCGGCTGAGTCGCACGAAATAAGTGGCGAGAACCGGTATTTCGTAGGATACAACCCTCAGACTGATTTCAGAAGTAAAACTTGTGTCTTCGAGTGAAAAGGAAAAATTTCTTTTAATATAATTGATGTCGGTTTGCAGTGTGAAATGAGGTGATAACCCGAAACGTATCATGGCTCCCAGTGAATAACCCGCCTGGGGTTTTATAAAGTAATCAATATTATCGCTTGTGAATTCATTGGTAACAATACGGAACATACTGCTGGGAATGATGGGCTTGACCTGTATGCCAAAAGCATTTTTTTCTTTTGCTTTTTTTGGTGGGGCTGCATTTTCCTGGGCCTTTGCAGAAAAGAAGGAGAAAATAGTTAATAATAACAAGACTTTAAAAGGCCTCATGGTTTTATATTGAAGAAAAGCAAAATTAAATAAAATATGCTAATTTAGCTGCATCATTAACGCTTATAATCATAATTAAAAAGTATTAATATGTTTGATGTTGAAATCATTTTACGCATAGTAATTGCTTTTATACTTGGCGGAGCTATTGGTCTTGAGAGGCAGTGGCGTCATCGTACAGCCGGTCTGCGTACCAATACGCTTGTATCTGTGGGTTCGGCCTTGTTTGTTATTCTTTCTATAAAAATCAGCGGCGATACCAGCCCATCGCGCATAGCCTCACAGATAGTGTCAGGAATAGGCTTTTTGGGAGCTGGGGTTATCATGAAGGAAGGTTTTACTGTAAGAGGGCTTAACACTGCTGCAACCCTGTGGTGTTCGGCTGCTGTAGGCTCGCTGTCGGGTATGGGATTGTGGGATATAGCGCTTGTGGGGACTGTGGTAGTGGTGCTTGCTCATATATCACTCCGCCCCATTGCCAATTACATGAATATGCGCCCCGTTAAAATGGACTATGCCACCACCACCTATGACATTAAAATTATTTGCCAACGCTCAGCTCTTGATATTATCCGTATAGCTGTAACCGAAATACTTAACAAAAGCAAATTCCAGATGAAATCTTTAAAGAGTACACAGGAAGGCCCCGAAGAAACTGTTGAAGTACATGCAGAGGTTTTTATTTACGGCAAACATGTGTTTATGCTCGAAAACATTATCAGGCAAATATCAGAACAAGAAAATGTGCTGTCGGTTAGTTGGGAAATCATTGATAAGAATGATGACTAATTTTTCTTTACATACTTCAGTGTCAGCAGATTCAGTGGGTTTATGCCCGGTTCTAACCTTGTGTCCGGAATGCAATTCTATTGTCATCAGACCCAGATTAACAGGGGAATTTATAATAATTTTTTGATTAAATCTGTTGTGTAATCTGACATAAAATGAGGGATATTCAAAAGCCCATCTTTAAATTGCAGGTTTTTTAATGAGTAGCGTATCCTTATTTTGGGTTGGTATTTTTGATTGTAAATTGTCAAACTTCTGCTTTTCACATTTTCATCATATTTAACTTCAATTGGTATTATTTCATTCTTGTATTGTACTATGAAATCTAATTCTGCAGTATTTCCTGATGACCAATAGTAGGGGATGTCCTTAAATTGAGTTACGAGGCTTTGCAGTATGTAGTTTTCAGTTATAGCACCTTTAAATTCAGTAAAAAGACGGTTCCCTTCTGCATAAGCAAAGGAAGATAACCGCAACATCCTCCTTAGCAGTCCAACATCCAATGAAAATAACTTAAATGCGCTTAAATCGTCGTAAGCAGTAAGGGGGATGCCGGGTTTTGTTATACGCTTTACCTGATATACCAGACCAGAGCCTATCAACCATTGTATAGCATCCTCATATTCTTTTGCACGTGCACCGTTACGAACAAGTTGATAAACAAATTTTTTGTTTTCCCTTGCAAGTTGACCAGGTAAAGAATTAAAAACCATCGTAATTTTTGCAATATTCTCCATTACAGGGTGTTTTGAAAAATCTCCTTTATATGATAAAAGGATGTTTTCAAGAATTTCGTCACAGCGTTCAAAATTGTTGTGATGAATAAAATC
>JAKIYU010000016.1 GCA_022708385.1 Bacteroidota bacterium
CATTCTGGTAAATACATAGACAATCTAATTAGGTTGTTGCAAATGTATTAAAAAAAATCAACGAACATCACTATTTGCTGATTTTTTTTTAATAGAATACCTATTTTTTTGCGGAGTTAGGGATTAAATTATCAGATAATAATGGTAAAAGTTTCAAAGCTAAATTAATTATCCGCTGAATTCAAGTTAATACGTGGATTGAAATACTTTGCGGGCTTTGCGACTTTACATGCAAATATTTTGTGTAGTTTTGTAAGGCAATTTTTATTGATGGACGACAATCATAAGCAATATAAACCCAAGGATAACATTTCATTAGTTGTTTATCTGACATCTATCTGGCATTACAGGCGGGTAAGTTATGCGCTGGGATTCGGTGAGATTAAAAACAGGTACCGGAAAAACCGTTTCGGGTTTTTGTATGCCGTACTGCAGGTGGCTATAGCGCTTGGTGTTTATTGGGCTATCTTTGGTGTTATTCTTAAAGTGAATACCCAAGGCATCCCCTACCCTCTTTTTGCCCTGCCGGGTATCGTTATGTGGCAGTATTTTTCGGCCACCGTTTCACAAATGAGCCAGGCATTGCACTCATCGGAGAATTTAATATCCAAGTTGTATTTCCCCCGCATCAACCTGCTGGTATCGCAGTTGTTAATAAGCCTGCCGGAATATATTTCGGGTTTATTGATTTTTGCGCTGGTTTTAATTTTTTATGCTACACCTTTGTCTCTTATAGCATTTACCGGCTTGTTGTTTATAATATTGCTGCCTTTAATGACATTTGGCATTGGCCTGTGTGTAAGCATGGTGTCGCTTTATCACCGCGAAATGGGCAAAATACTGGTTCAACTTATACAGTTCAGTTTTTTTATTACCCCGGTTTTCTTCCCGGGCACCATCATTCCCGACACTTACCGGTTTATCCTGTACATCAATCCGGTTGCAGCTATCATGGAGCTTTTCCGTGCTTCTTTGTTTATTAATATGCCTTTCGACAAAGGTTTTCTGATAGGCCTGGGCATAGGCTTGTTTATATTACTGTTCGGCTTTCTTTTCTTTAAAAAACAGGAGCCCCAAATAACCGACATGCTATGATAAAAGAACAACTTGCCATACAAGTCAGTGGGGTATCCAAACAATACTTCAAAAACAGAGCCGGAGGCGCCGCTTTTCTTAAAAACCTATTCAAAAAGCAGCACAAGGAGTCATTTTATGCTTTGCAGGATATTAGCATTGATATCAACAAAGGTGAAGTCATTGGCATTATCGGCCCGAACGGCAGCGGTAAAAGCACGATGCTTAAACTGATAAGCGGCATCACACCGCCCACTGAGGGTTGCATAGACGTTTGGGGAAAAACAGCATCAATACTTGAAATAGGCATTGGTTTTCAACCCGACCTGTCGGGGTACGAAAACATCTTCCTGTCGGGGTATATGTATGGCTTAAGCAAAGCCGAAATAGCCGGTAAAATTGACAGCATCACTGCTTTATTCGGTTTCCCCGATTTTTTGCACACACCCGTTAAACACTATTCATCGGGCATGTATATGCGACTGGCTTTTTCGCTCATCATTCATATTGACGCCAACATTTACCTATTCGACGAAATACTGAGCGTGGGCGATATTTATTTCCAACAAGCCGCCATGGCCGAAATTAAACGGCTTAAACAAAACGGCGCTACCATTCTCATTGTGTCGCACGACCCCAACAGCATCAGTGGCATTACCGACAGGATACTGTTTCTGAACCAATCGAAAGTCGCTTTTTGCGGCGCGCCGGGTGAGGCCACCATAATGTACCACGAACATTTAACCGGCAAAAGGTCGCATACTGAAGATATTACTGAGTTAAAAGAAGAAGCCTTAAGCAAGATAAAAAGACACTTTGTTAAAGACAGTAATTTGGTATGCGACATCACGTATGTTAAAGTTTTCAATCTTAACAACACACACGGTATCCATGGCCATGAAGATATCATTGTTGACTGCGAACTGCGATACAAAAGCTGCCATCAGAACTTATTTTGCCTACTTATTAAAGATTTCAATCAAACAGTTATTTCATCTGGTACAGCTCCATTACCGCCAGTTTCGGAGGCAGGAAATTTCTATGTGCGTTTTACTATTCCATCTAATTCATTGCTTACGGCGCGTTATTATTTCGATTTTGGCTTGTCGGTTAACGATAGTCTTGCCGTTATTTACCCCTGTGCCTGCAAAATACACATCAACACAAACGAATGCCAGCTTTATGGTTATACCAACCTGCAAATAACCTCTCAAACCGAAAGGCATGAATAAAATTTTGGGGGTTTATTTCAAGCGGGACAGTTATTCAGACCAAAATATTGAGAAAGCCGTGGCATTCTTTAAAAACACCTGCGGCGATAACAATTTTATACGTACCTCTTTTGGCAGATTACTGTTGTGTATTATCGAACATAGCGATAAAAACACCACTACCCAAACGGCCCAACATTTTTTTGCTTTCGGCGGCCTGTTATACCCCTCGCACCTACCTGACAATATTCCCGTAAATATCCCATTTCAAAAGATTAATTTCTTTGCCAGAATTTACGAAATGCACCAAGAAAAAGCTTTGCAAAATGCCAGAGGAAAATTCAATTTTCTGGTTTATGGGAAAGACCATGTGTTAAAGATTTACAACGACATATTTGGATTTTTTCCCTTACTCTACTACGAAGACACCCATTTGGTAATATTCTCGAACGACATAGAGCCCCTACTTAAATACAAAGAGGCGCATAAGCAACAGCTGGATGCTCACGCCCTGATACAATACTTTTTATGCGGCGCCCCACAAAGCTCACGCACCTTTTTTGAAAACATAAGGTTTCTTGAAGCCGGTTGTTGCATGACACTTGACGGCACAAAGTTGAAAATCAGTCCCTACTTTCCCAATCTGAAAATTACACCAAATAAAACTTCTACAGAAGAACTGGCGGATATTTACTTTGAAAAGTTAAAAAAAGAGCTCCGGCTCATGCTGGCCTGGCATCCGAATATTCCTGTTACACTGACGGGCGGGGCCGATACACGCATGATACTGGGTGCTATGGAAGAAAATGAACGCTGCAGGCGTACATTTACCACATTCCGGAGCGATTATGTGAGTGACCATGAAAATCAGGATATAACAATAGCCCGTCTGCTGGCCGAAAAATACGGGTTGAAACATGAGATAACCAACAACGCCATGTACGCCATAGAAAGCCCCGACAGTACTTATTTTACAGCACTTTCGGCCCGCTTTGCACCCCATATTTCAGGCTATTTGGGTTCCGAAACCTTGCGGTTTTACAATTCCTATCCTACAAATATTTCTGAAATTTCAAGAGCGCTTTTATCTGGAAAAAAAGTTACCTATGAACCCGAACCAGAGACCGACTTTTTTGTACCCCTAAAATGTACAGATGCTTACAGAAAAAAAGTAAAAGATGCGCAACGCTATATTAATCCCTATTTATTTAGTAATATTCCTGAATTATTTTATGCCAATAAACTAAAAAAGGAAATATTACATACTATTTACAATATTAATTCATCATTTATTGAAGCACCTTACACCCATTTGTATATAACGCGTAGTTTTTTCTCGCGACACTGTTCCGGAGCACGCAGCAGTGTGCTAATGCCTTTTTTGCTGACACGCAATCTTTTCAGCCCGTTTATGGCATCATCGCTGCTTAAAATTGTATGGGGATTGCACCCCTATCAGCTAAAAAGTGACCAAAGCGGACTTACACGCATGATATACAAACGCCATTTGAAAGAGTTGTCGGAAATGCCCAGCAACTCACACCTTGGACACTATACAAACGACGTGCTGCCGCCCTTTACAGGAGGCAAACATACCATTGACCACATAAAAATCAAATATCCCCCTCCGTATGAAATTTTTTGCAAAGAAGTAACCGAAACATATCAATCTTTTTTCAACTTCGAAGCCATACGCCGCGATTTTTTCGGTTATCCGCTCCACAACAAGGCTTACGTGTGGACCGACCTGTTAATGTTTTTGAAATATATTCAAGGGTTGTAATAAAAAAATGCCCTGTTTTTATTGTTATATACTCTCCCACCTTAAATTTTCGTAACTTTGGATAGAATTATCGAGGCATGTGGCATCAGTTTAAATACCGCAACTATAACAAAAACAGGCCAGCAGAAAACCGCTTTGCTTTTTGTATGGCGCCTTTTACATCTCTGCACTTTTCGTACGACGGGCGTGTTTACCCCTGCCACAACAACCACACACAAGCTTATGGCCGTATCCCAACGCAAAGCCTGAAAGAAATTTGGGACTGTGCTCTGAGAAGACAATATCAAACATACAGCAAAGGTTTTAATATGGAAAAAGCCGGTTGTTTCTCCTGTGTGAAAGACGTTTCACAAGGAAATTATACGGCTGTTAATGCCCACCGTTACGATACTTTTGCCTATACTAAAGGCGCAGTCTATCCCGCCATCATGGGGTTTAAGTTTTCGGACACATGCAATCTCGATTGCATTATGTGCTATTCGAACCACCACAAGAGCATCACAGCTTATGATGCCAATACACTCTATAACGACGTTTTCTTTGAAGAGTTAAAAATTTTCATACCCCACCTGCAGCGGGCCTATTTGCTTGGCGGTGAGCCTTTTTGCGAACCATTGAACCTGAAATTGCTAAAACTGATAACTGAACTGAATCCTTCGTGCAGGGTAACCATTCAAACCAACGGCACCATACTGACCGATGACATACTGCTCATACTGAAAAAAGGGACTTTCGACATTAATGTATCGCTCGACAGTCTTAATAAAACCACATTTGAAGCCATCCGAAAGGGCGCTTCGTTCGATACCGTTATGACTAACCTGCATAAGCTGCATGAAATATGCACATCACAGGGCACACTATTCGGCACCTGTGTTACACCCATGCGCATGAACCGGCAGGAACTGCCTGATATTGTAAATTATTTTGGCCGGGAATTAAACGCTTATGTATGGTTTAACAAATATTACTTTCCGGCACGCTACGCCCTGTGGTCGCTCAGTGCAGATGCACTGGCAGAAATTATTAAGACCCTTAAAGCCGCAAATATCTTTACTGGCAATGTCCGTATGCAGGAAAATGAACAAGTCTATAAAGGCTTTATTACCATGCTTGAAGATTATTATCGGCAAGCCCTTGTAAGAAAAAAAGGGTTACACAAGTCTCAAAAAATGTTGCGTCAACTTGTAGAAAATTGTAAAGGCCTCATCAATACAAAAACAGAAGAAAGTGCTTTGAAAAAAGAATTAGCCCTAAAAAATCTTGATTCTTTATATACACTGAATACGGAAAAAGCGTATTTTTATCTGAAATTTTACATGGAGCATTTTGTGGGTGAGCGGTTTTTGGATATACTCGCCATTGTTGATAAAGAATTTCTGAAAGAAGATTTAGATTTTATTGAAATTGAATGAACGCGTATAAAATGTCAAACGAAATTCAAAATATTAATCCAAACAGATGTTTATTAATCGTACCTCCCTTTCAATCAAGTAAGGCCAGTATTTTAGGTTCTTTCAGGTTTACTATGCCGCCATTAGGGCTTCTTTCAATAGCTGCATGGTTAAGATTTAATAAAATAGAAACTTCAATACTAGATTTTACTGTAGAAGATACAAAAAGAAATGAATTATCCAGTTTATTGCAATCACACACCAATAATAATGGAATTCCGAACTGGATAGGGATTTCAGTATGTACCCCTGTTGCTTACAACGCATACCAAATTGCCGATATATGCAGGCAACTTTACCCTACTGCTCAAATTGTACTTGGAGGTCCACATATCACAATTCTGAAAGAAAAAATTTTCGACGAATGTATAAGCGCAGACTATCTTATTACTGAAGAAGGAGAGCACACTTTGTGTGACCTGATTTTAAATAACGACCTAACCCCCGATAATCTCTATGTCAGAAATAGTGACAATTCAATTATAAAGCGAAAGGCCAGAGTTGTTGATTTGGAAAAGCTGCCCATGCCTGCTTACGATTTGCTAAAATTTAACAAATACATTCCGCCACCTTCATCTCTAAAAAGCAAATTTCCATGCATAGGCTTAATTACAAGCCGCGGGTGCCCCTATAAATGCACTTTCTGTACAAAGATTTCCGGTTCTAAACTCCGATTCTATTCTGTGGAACAGATTATCGAACAGATAGTTTTTTTAAAAAACAAATTTCACATAAAACAGTTTCATTTTTATGATGACACAATAACGGCAAAAAGAGAATACATTATCAGTTTGTGCAATAAAATAATTGAAAGCAACATTAAAATTCATTGGTCTTGTTTTGCTAGAGTAGATACTGTTGACAGGGAAGTTCTTCAAATTATGAAAACTGCCGGCTGTTTCCTAATAATGTATGGTGTAGAGAGCATGGACGATGACATACTATTATCTATAAAAAAAGGTATTACCGTAAACCAAATAAAAAACGCCTTAAAATTAACTCGTGAAATAGGCATTGAAACCCGCTCTGCGTTTATTATCGGCAACCCACATGATACTGTAGAAACTTTGAAAAAAACAAAAGAAGCCATGCTAAAGTTGCCCACAGACTTTATACAGGTGATGATAGCTATTCCTATGCCCGGTTCTCAATTTTACCTCGATGCCCAGAAAGAAGGAAGGCTTCTTTCGAAATGTTGGACAGATTTTGATTTATCAAAAGTTGTTTACCGGCACCCACGTTTTACTGAAAAAGAGTTGAAAAAAATTCAGCGGCAATATTATATATCGTTTTATCTGCGATTTAAAATTATTTTTTTATATATTTCCCAATTAAACAGTTTAGCTGCTTTTAAAAATATTTTGCGTGGGCTCAGAGGTTTTTTAAATATAATTTCAGTATAAAAACTAATATGCACCTCCATAAAAATCTTGATATCCTTTTTATTGTACCTCATTACCCCGTTAAAAACGGTTTAATATGGAAAGCTATTGAATACAGATTTCATTCACCCGGTGTATTGTCGTTAGCATCATATATCAATGCCTACAATTTTAAAGCTGCTATTTTCGATTGTAATCTTGAACAAATAACTGAAAATAAATTTACTGAAAACTTTGACAAAAGATATGCCGATACATCCATATCGTATTTTGGCATCAGCAGCAGCACACAAACAATCAATCAAGCATTGCGAATCGCTAATCTGCTGAAAAAGAATCGTCCCGAAGCAAAAATAATTTTAGGTGGGGCACATCCGAGCGCCATGCCCGAAAATGTTTTAAAAAATGATTCCGTTGATATTGTTGTAATCGGCGAAGGCGAAGAGACTCTCCTTAAAATATTAAAAGGGGATAACCTGAGTAACATAAGAGGTATTGCTTACAAAGAAAATGAGAGAATAAAAATAACCTTACCGGCCGAACGTTTAAAAAACCTTGACCTCTTGCCTTTAAATGATTACTCTCTGGTTCCAATTAACCTGAGTAAACCTCTCATTGGCACTTACCGAAAACTACCTGCCGCAATCCTTGTAACATCGAGAGGTTGCTTAGGCACATGCACTTTCTGCAGCAGGGTTTTGGGGCACGAACTTCATTGCATGTCGCCAGGCAGAATTTTAGAAGAAATTAAAACACTCTATTATCATCATAATATCCGGCAAATTATTTTTTATGACGATACTTTCATAAGCAATAAAACCCGTATCGAAGAGTTTTGTACATTACTCATGCAATCGGGGATGAAGGTATTTTGGACTTGTTCTTCACGTGTCGACAAAGTATATCCTGACACTCTGGCAAAGATGAAAAAGGCCGGCTGCCATCAGATAATGTATGGCGTAGAAAGTTTCGATGAAAATGTTCTTAAAAACATTGACAAAAAAATTACAAAAGCAGATATTTTTTATGCTATAACTGAAACAAAAAAAGCAGGTATTGAAGCCAGAGTTTCAATTATGATAGGCAACCCGGGAGATACTGAGTTAATATTAAAAAACAATATTAAAGCATTAAAAAAACTCAACCCCGACATCATTCAGGTTACACTTACCACCCCATTGCCGGGTTCTTGTATGTTTACAGATGCTATGAAAAATAACAGCCTTGTTACCTGCGACTGGGATAAATACGAAGGAAAAGATTGTATTATTCCACACGAATCCCTTTCATTCGACACAATGCTTAGATACTACAAAAAAACTTACATTTCCTTCTATTTGCGTCCACGCTTTCTTTTTAGTCAAATATTCAAAATTAATTCATTGCTGCGATTGCAGGTATTAATTACCGGATTTTTCTCTATGCTCCCATTATTGTTTAAAAAAAACTGATACTCGTGCGTAAAAAAGTTAAATGTATTTTGTTGAGTCCACATTTCGACTATGTTAAGGGCAGCATATATCATGAAATAAGCAGCCTTGATCCTCCTCTCGGACTTATATCACTATCTTCTTTTTTGAATGAAGCGGGAATTGAAACAATGGTTTTTGACCTTAATGTTGAGATAAAAAACAATAACGAATTACCCGACTTTGCACAAAAAATCAAAAACATATATACCTTAGAGCAACCTGTATTTGGCATATCTTTTCTTACACCCTATGTGCATAATTCATACGAAACAGCAAGGGTTATAAAATCTATTTTTCCCGAATCCATAATTATTGCCGGCGGCACTCATGCAACTTTTATGGCAGACGAAATATTAAATGCAGGGCCTATAGATATTGTAGTGCGTGGAGAAGGCGAATACACCCTTTTGGATATTTTGTCTGGCAAATCGCCCGAAATTATTGACGGTATAAGTTACAAATCAATTCACAACAACAGCATCAATATTATACACAATAAAGACAGAGAACGCATTGCAGACATTAATACATTGCCTATGCCGGCATATTATCAACTTAAGATGCATCGTTACCGGCCAATTTTAGGGTCTTATAAAAAACTACCGGCTGCCAATATTATTACCACCAGAGGCTGTAACGGCACTTGTAATTTTTGTTGTAAATCTTTGGGCAAAAAAATTACATATAAATCACCGGAAACAATTGTTTCAGAAATAAAATATCTCATAAAAAACTATAAAATAAAACACATAAATATATACGACGACACCTTTACTATTAATAAAAAACGCGTTGAAAACTTTTGCGACCTGATGATTTCTGAAAGAGTTAGCGTTGACTGGACCTGCTTTGCGCGTATTGACAATATGGATGAAGCCCTTTTAAAAAAAATGAAAAAAGCAGGATGTTATCAGATCATGTATGGTGTTGAAAATTTTGACCAAGGAATTCTCGACTCACTATCGAAAAACATCAGTGTAAACAAAATTGAAGAAATCATAGAACTCACAAAAAAAACCGGCATAGTAACACGTGTATCCTTAATGTTAGGCAATCCCAAAGACACATGGGACACATTTAATAATAATATAAGAGCATTGAAAAGAATAAAACCGGATATAATCGTAGTCAGTATTTTCACACCCATTCCCGGATCTGAATTATATCAATGGGCATTAGAAAACAACAGGCTGTTAACCAAAGACTGGAGTAAATTTGCCGGCAACAACTCAGTGCTTAAACTCGATTATCTGAGTTCTGAAGAGGTTACAAAACAGTACAGAAAAATTTATTCTTATTATTACTACACCCCCCTGTATATTTGGGAAAGATTTAAAAGAATAGAAACTCTCACACAATTCTGGATGTATATAAAAGCATTTTTTTATATATTGCGTTTCATTTTTACCAGGAAATAAAGAATTTAATTAACCTTGCTCCTAAATCGATAAATTTGTTAGGTCTTAAATAATACATTAAAAAAGCCCGTTTTCTCATATATTTAAGTTTTCTTAAATCCAAACTTGCAGGAATGTAATAGGGAATATCTCTTTCACCTCTCATATACCCATTCCAAGCATCAAACTCAACACACTGATCTTCAACACCTTTAAGAAAAATCGGCGATTGGGGTAAAGCAGTCATGTTATAAAATTGAGCATAATCGGCTTTTAGAGATTTGGCAAAATCTATTGTTTCTTGTATTTGTTTATAGCTCTCAGCCGGATTCCCCAATACATAAGAACACAAAACCCTTACTCCTGCTTTTTTAAGTATATTAATTTTATTTATGTATTCCTCATTAGTGATATTTTTATTAATGCTTTTTCTTACTTGCTCATTTCCTGCTTCTACACCAATAATAACAAAGCACAACCCGGCTTTTCTCATAAGCAGAATCATTTCCTCATCGAGCAAATCAACCCTGGTACAGCAAGTCCATTTAAATTTCAGATTCTCATTAATAATGAAATGGCACAGTTCAAAAATTCTTTTTCTGTTATATGTAAATGAATCATCTACAAAACTAATCCACTTTAACCCAAAATCAACAACTAATTTTTTAATCTGATTCTGTATTAGAATCAAAGGATATTCCCTGTATTTTTCCATACCTGGCTCTTTGCAAAACTTACAGTTAAATGCACAGCCACGTGTGGTAATCATTGTAAACCACCTTCGCCCGTAAAAAATATTTTGATACCGTTTAATATTATAAAGATTATATTCGGGCATTACATCTGTATCGGCAATATTATAAAAGGCAGGAGGTGAAATTGTGCGGCTTTTATTAATTACAATTCCCTCAATTTCAGAAAAATTGTTTTCATTGTTTTTAATTAATTTTATAAATTTTGGAAAACTATTTTCGGCATAGCCTCTGAAACCATAATCCAGCCCCATTTCAAAAATAACTTCCGGTGCACTTGTTACGTGCGGACCTCCTGCAACAATAATAATATGGGGAAAATGAGCCCTCAGCACTTTTGTAAGCCTGTAAAACATAGGTAGTGCAATAGACATCATTGAGTATCCTATAATTATCGGGTTTTTGTTTCTTATTAATTGTATCAGTTTATTGATTTTGCCCTTTTCAATTTCGGTATCATAAATGGCACTGGAAAGATTATTTTTTTTAAGAAAAGCGGCAAGATATCCAACCCCTAAATAAGGATAAACAGAAAACTGTAGCGATTTTTCTTTCGTTGAGGTAATAAATAAACAATCAATTTTATTCAATGGGTACTTTTTTTTAGAAAATTATTTTTTTTAAATTGAATTTAAGAAATCATATCCTGCCAAATTCTAATTGAAACAAAAACTATAAAACAAAAGAAATAAAGAGCTCTGTAAATTGTTCTAACCTGCGCAGCCTTTTCCTTTATATTTTTGTAATAAATCAAAAACAATATCAAATGACCTAAAGCTGGTACGCAAAAAACAAAAAAATAATACAAATTAATTGCTTTAAGCAAGTATAAAATTAAAATATAAACGGTATTAAAGCCACAAAGTGCCCATATAAGTTTAAGCACAAAGGAAATACCTCTTTTTGATACGGTATTATTTATCTCAGTTTCTTTATCTGCTTCAAAATCTATAAGTTCATGATTAAGGTGCCCAACAGAAAAGGCAATTGCAAAATATACAGAAATAAAAAACGCAAAAAAATCTAAGGGACGTACTATATAATAGCACAAATTGAAATGGATTATTTGTGCAATAAAATGCAAAATGGTTCCCCAGTAAGGCTTATATTTCATCCCCTTTGACGGGTATGAGTACAACATCCAGATAAAGAAAATTACTATGGTCATCAGGGTATAAACCATATTATTTATAAGCAACGAAACAACTAAAGCCACAATCAAAAAAACAAAACCAAACAACAAATACCTCGACGATTTAAGTGCAACCAATTCTTTAAGTCGGCTGTTGGTTTTATCTTCCCGCTGCCCTGCCCAGGCATTAAAAGCATAAATTGCTAAAATCGTAAAAAATGTAACCACTGCAACAACTGCAACTTTCTTGAAAACCTCTCCATCAGCATAATCGGTTATACCAAAAAAACTGCCTATAATAAAAAAACCCGACATTAACAGTACTTCGGGTACCCTCAAAACTTTAATAAATTGATACTTCATTTATTTAAACTTATAAAAGAAAACGTCCTGAATACCATTTTAATGAACTCAATTAATAACACACCAAAGATAATAAACAGAATGGTGTCGAAAAATATTAAATATTTTGAATTACCATATGTCATAACAGGAAATATCAAAAGGCTGATTATCATATATTTTACACCCCTGTTCATATAGTAAGCATAGGACCCTGCAACTATGAATACTGATAAAATAAGATATAAGTAGGTGAATTGCTTAAAAAAAATTGTGCCCAGCATTATTATTAACAGAATCAACGCTTTACCTATTAAATACAAATTATCCAAAGCATTTTTTCTTTTTCTAAAATCATTTTTTAAATTAAAAAATTGTAATAACCCTATTAAAAGGATTAAATATAAAACGACAAAGTTCTCGCTTAAATAAAATTTTAGTTTATAATGCGGTAAAAGAAAAATATATCGGGGATTATTGATATAAAACATAAGTGCTCTTATTACTGGCGGCCTAGAGAACAACCCATCATTATTATAATAACTGTTTTGATTATGCATCCACTCGGGATGTATCTGACCATCTGTTACAAATTCGTTGTGCACTTCGAGTACTGATGTACCATTGTGGTAAAGTCTTGTCATAAAAAAACAGCTTGAAAATCTCAACTGATATTTTGCAAAAAACAAAATACGCTGTGGTACATTTAGTCTGGTCAATATTTTAAAATCAGGATAGGGTTTATTTTCGAGTTCCGGTACAATTATATTTTGATAAACACATATATCTTCATTATTGATTTCAAAAACAATGGGATAATAACCAAAACCATTTTTGTTTTCATTTAAAAAGTTATTTATTGCGTTTATATCTGACTTTTTATTTACAAGTGAAAATAGCTGTTTAGCATTCTTTTCAATTTGACGCGCTTCTACTACCCGCCACATATTATAAGGCAGCCAGCATATTAAAAATAAAATAAAACATCCTAATAATTTTAAAAACATCTTTTTATTTTTCTTGATGGCATTTATAAAAATATCGGCCCACATCAAAACTGCAAAAAACATCAGGCTGGCTTTAAAAAGAAAACTTAGCCCCAAAAGAAAAGAAAGCATTACATAGTGTTTAAACGCCCTGTTTTGCCTTGCCACAGAAAATAAAAACAAGACATAAAAATTTAAAAACACTGAAATTAAATCGGGGCTAATTATTAAGGCGTACTTATTTAAATATATCAACAACAAAGGCATTGCCAAAAAGCTCCCCCAAAAACCCTTTTCGCCCCACAACCTTAAGCCGGCAATGGGCAATAAACTGACAAACAAACATAAAAGAATCCATTGAAAAATATAAATTACTCGCGGCTCAACACCAAATAGCTTGTACAAAAAAGCTGTTATTATTATATAGGCAGGAAACCTGTCGAGGCGCTTAACACCTGCTAACAATTCATGTTGCAATTTTGCACTTTCATCTTCAAGAGCAATTTTATAATCAACAGAATCATTCAGTTTGCCCCCATATAAAAAACCATACCCCTTCGAAAAATTTACAGCACAGGTATGATAATCAATCTGGTCGGGGCTGTTCCCTGAAATAACAAGGTTACCTATTTGGCCTCTCATCATTAATGAAGCACCAGATATTAATATTACCACAAATACTAAATATGTTTTATATTTATTTTCATTAAGCCATATTAATAGGTTTAATATTTTATTTTTAAGTTTAACCAATAATAATGCTATACCAAAACCAATTGCCACTAACGCTAATAACCCTATAGTGGTTAAATGATGCTTAATTATAAATTTAAAAACGTCTGTAACTTTGTCGATAAAATTATAGTCCTGAATACCTTTTAAATCAACTTCAATCCTTTCGTTTTCAACTACTTTTCGTGATACTTGTTTTGATTGTCCCGCATATCCAGAAATTATAATATTTGCATTTTCGCTATGGGCATTTAATATAACAATCTTTAATTGAGCATAAAACCGTTGATAGGGATAATACCATGCAGAATCATTGTGAAAAAAGCTTAATTCGTTATGTAACGGTGTTTTGGCCTGAATCCGAAATTCATCCGATGAATATCCCTGAACCCTAATTTCAAGTGGCCCATAATAACTTATATTAATCACGTAAAAGCCAAATGAAAACAAGCCTATGGTTATTAATAACAGAAGCGATAATAGAAACGTTTTATGTTGCTTTAATTTCATCCTTAAATTTAAAAAGGAAGATTACTATTTTTAAGGTTTCTGCCAATTATTTGTGATACTTTTTTTGATAATATCTCTGCCACAATCTCATTACCTTTTAATGTCAAATGGCAATAATCCGTATAAAAATCCACTGTATCCGTTACATTTGATATTTCTTTATTAAAGTCAATAAATGTAAATCTGCCCTCCGCCTTGTTTCTGATTTCATCGCTCAGATAATCATCAAAAAAAAATTTATATAAAAGATTGGCTTTATAATTTATAGTGTCAAGCCAACCCGACGGCACATCAGTAGTGAGACCTATGTTTACGGGATTTACCTGCATACGCATTTTATTTTCGGCCTGACTCAGTTTTTTATTATTCAACTGCCTGTACAATAAGGGTTGTAAACCAAACACAAAACTCACCCCGTCATCGTTACATATATTATTGAATTTCAACACATTATCTAAAAATATTTGGGCATTTTTGATATATATTGATTTGATTTTCAGATAGTCATTATAGCAATAATCATCGTAATTGAAATTTAGTAATGAAGGCGCTCTTTGTTCGATAATTTTATTGCTCCTATAGTTCATTTTCTTTATGCTGAGCAGTTTATACAGTTCAACAGCAAAAAAAGGTGACTTTTTATTAAAATAAACTGTTTTTTGTTGCAAATCTTTGTAATAGTTTTCCAGTTTTTTAAACATAATTGTTTCGAATGCTTTGCCAAAAAAAACCGTTTCATTCATCCCATCGAGTGATACAACCATATCGGGTTTAAAATTTCTGAGTTTGGTTTGGTATAAACCAATGGATTGATTTAAAGTGCGTCCTGAAGCACAGGCATTTATAACCTCAATCTGTAGTGCGGGAAATTGCGCCTGAAGTTTTTTCTCAAGCAATCCTGCTATGCTTGCCCCGAAAGTATAAATGCCCTGCGGATAAGGTTTAATTTGATTATACGGCACAGATTGCCCATTGCCGAAAACAGCCGAGCCTCCCACCAGAAATATCCTGTATGTGTTTTTGTCTTTCTCCATCGTAACTTCATTGTCGGTAATAAAACCGTTTGCATCTACAGTAACCTTATTATCACACCCATGGATGCCAGTACAATTATGATAAGTATAACCCGGGGTATTTTCGAACACACAGCAGGGAGAATAGTTACGATTGAAAAAAGGGCTTTGTGGCAGGCTCATTGTTTTAATCAGCAGAAAAGAAACCAGCTCAACTGCTACAGCTAAAATGAGCACTGTACAAGCAAACCGTATAAAGCCTATGGGGTTTCTTTTCATTTATTTAATTTGTTTTTCGACAGATCTGAATATTTCATCGGCCATTAAAGCCTGCCCTTTTTCGGTATAATGTTTATCGATAGGCCAAAACAGGGTGCCTATCAAATTTTCATTCCGGGTAACTTCCAAAAAGCGAGGTAATATATCAATGTAATTAATTTTAAATGTATTTAGTTCCGCCATGTAACTTTCTAAATTAATATACATTCTTTTATAAACGCTGGTAAGATCTGGATGAATAATTACATAAAATAAAAAGCCCTTTTGTTGCGCAAGTTTTTGAAATGACCGTGTTACATTTATCAAATCAGTAAGCGCCTGTTCTTTCTTTTTAATATTTTCACTTTTACTCATCAGGTTGTAGTCATATCCCAGTCCATCGTTCATTATAAGCCTGAACAGATAGCTGTAGGCATAAATAGGTTCCCACCAGGGGGCTTTGTTGTAAACAACGCTGTTGTCCGCTCTGAATCGCTCAAATCCACCCCTGACCATGATGTCGATGACATCCGATGGATTAACCGCCAGAAGCACCATGTCCGGTTTGTAGGGAAGCAATTTGTTTTTAAGCAGATAAAAACCAAAAAACGGATCGCTACCGCTTATGCCGGCATTGATTACTTCCACTTTTTTATCAACAGTATTTAATTTATTCTCCAGTTGTTTTACCCAGGTTCTATCCCCTGTTACGCCCACACCCTCCGTAAAAGAGTCGCCAAAAGCCATTACACGAAACACGCTGTCGTTTTTCCGCATATTATAATCCTTGTCGCATAAGCCTAACCGGTTTGTTTTACGACAGTGACTAAATTCTTTCTTTTTATAAAAAATTTCAGTATTGCTGTCGTACACAAATATTGCATGGGTATTGGAATTATCGTAGGGCGACGGGCCATAATACCCGAAATTGAGTTCGTAATAATTGGCATTATATTTTAATGTTCTGAGCAGAACATCTGCTGTTGAAATACACAAAAAGAGCGTTAGCAGGAAAAGGTAAAGATTCTGAATTTTTTTACGCTTCACAGAGAAGCCTTTTAAGATTAAACGGACAAGAATAATTATTATAAGGAAAAGAGTGATGTAGAACAGCAGGGCATCAAACCCGGCAATATATCTTAAACCGTAATTTTTCAGCAAAGAAAATTCTTTGTACAGAAGCCAGGCAAATACATTAAACATACACAACAACAAAAATTTAAATAGGAGAGCGATGTAATTTTGTGTGTTATTAAAATCAAATAAGATAGCTTTCCGGTTATACAATCCAAAGATAATGATACTCAAAGATATGATGAGGGCAAGCGCATTAGCTTTTAAAAAACTGCTGAAAACCGGCCACAATAATATAGAAAAAAGTGTCTTGAAATAACTTTTCTGTTGCGCCGGTGAAGCCAGCGTGTAAGTGGTTTGATTTTCGCCTTTTTCTTCCAATGGTTTAAAGTAAGCCCGAAAATCAACATTTGAAATAGCCAAAACCTTTGGGCCTATGGTCATTACCAATTCAAACTCTCTTGATAAAAGGGAATCGGGTAAAGCAACCCTTATTTCCTTAACAAAGGAATAATCGAGAAATTGCACTCTGTGATTATCCTGCACTTTTAAATAAAAGGGGATATTTCTGTTAAACGGCGTAATGGCGAATGGGGAAGCAATGTCAGTTATATCTTTACCGTGCGAAATAATTCTTATTGTAACGGGTTCGTAAAATTTAACACGGGGATATATAATGAAAGAATAAAAAAAAATAAAGACCAGCAGCGGTAAAGCAATCAAACTTATTGTTTTAACAGCTGATGATTTTTTCATTAAAAAACATTTTAATTCACAAATTTAGCTAAAAAAGAAGCAGAAATAGCTATATCTTTGCATAACGTATAAAAAAAGCATATGATAATTGCCGGAGCAGGTTCTGCCGGAAAAGAAGCACTGGCAGTACTTTTATTAAAGAATACCCCCCAGCAGGATATTGTCTTTTTCGACACAGGCAGCAAAGCCCCCGACAGAATTTGGGATAAATATCCTGTTCTAAAGACAGATGAGGCCGTTAAAGCCTGTCTTATCCAAAACCCCTTTTTTTGTGTAGCCATTGGACAGAGTCGTTTGCGCGAAAGATTATTCAACAGGCTTCTGGCTTTGGGTGGCGTACCAGCCAGCATTATTGCACCTAATGCTTTTTCCATCAGCCCCCTCCCCGAAAACGGCACCATTGTGCAACCCGGTGCTGTAATTTCGTACGATGTGACTATAGGCACTTCGTGCATCATACATGCCAATGCCACCATAGGTCACAAAGTAACTATTGGCGATTTTGTCAATATCAGCCCGCTGGTTTCAATAGTAGGCCCCTGTCATATCGGCCCGCATTGTTTTATCGGTTCAGGTTCGGTTATCCTACCCCATTTGAAAATTGGCAAACATGTGCTTATTCCCGCAGGAAGTATTGTAAGCAGAGACCTGAAAGATTACGAAACTTACGAAACCCCGTTTTAAATTAATGTTTTGGAAGCAAACAATACCATACTAATTTACTTCCCCGATACCGGTGGGTATAATTTTACGCCCCCCTATGAGCTGCTTTTTCAGTATGAAGCCCTTAAAAATAATCAGGCACAAATTATCCTGGCCGACGCCCGGCAGGAGGACTTTAAAAGCGTTTTCGACAAGCACAGGAACGAACTCGGCCTTGTTATAATCAGTACCCTCTGCAAATATTCTTCTATAACCATATCAAAGCAGTACGAAGACGGGCTCAAAATGTCGGCTTATGTAAAAAATAAGAGTGATATTACAGTGGTATGGACCGGCTTGGCGGCAAGTGTGTTTTTTGACATACTGTGCAAACAACCTTATATCGATTATGTTTTCAGGGGTGTGAGCGAAGCTGTATTAAATGAA
>JAKIYU010000254.1 GCA_022708385.1 Bacteroidota bacterium
CACATTATGTATTAAAAACAAATATGACGAAAACCTGCTGTTCCGCTATAAATCTCTTGTGGCTAACAAAGCATGGATCCCCTGTGAAAACCTTTTGCACGATATAGAAAAAAACTATATCAATATCTGGAAAGAAAAACTAATTGTTGAACGCCTGTTGCGTAAAGCCGGCATTATTGAACAATCTTTAACAAACTGTAAAAACGACTGGGACCAGGTTTTTTATGAGTTATTGTGCCGCAACTTCGGTTTTAAAGTCAATGCCATGGCTTTCGAAATGCTGGCCAAATCCCTGCCCCTTAAATACATAGCCAGGCACAGAGATTCTGCACGCCAGACTCAGGCCCTTTTGTTCGGCCAGGCCGGGTTACTCGATATTAATGTGCATGACGAATACAGCAAAGCATTATATAAGGAATATCTTTTTCTGAAAAACAAATACCAGCTACACCCTATCGACAAATCTTTATGGAATTTTTTAAGAGTACGTCCTCAAAATTCCCCGCATATAAGGCTGGCCCAGCTGTCGGCATTGCTGCAGACAAAGCCCGCTTTATTTTCACATATCATCGAAACGGGTCCTTATGAAAATATTTATAACCTGTTCAGTGTCAATGCAGATGTTTACTGGTCAACACACTTTATTTTTACAAAAACAACACAAAACAAAAGCACAAAACTCGGCAAGTCTTCAATTGAAAATATCCTTATTAACACAGTTGTGCCCGTGCTATTTGCATACGGAAATACGAAGAAAAATGACGCAATAAAAGAAAAAGCATTAAACATGCTCGAACACCTGCCCCCCGAAACCAATATTATTGTGAAACACTGGAAAGAAAGGGGACTGGAGGCTAAATCAGCTTACGATACCCAGGCTTTAACCGAACTGAAAAACGTCTATTGTGACGCCAAAAAGTGCCTCAGTTGCATGATTGGAGATAAAATACTACGACAATAAAAAAATGCAAAATGAATACTACTGCCCAAAAAATTATTGAACACCTAAACCTTGCAAAGCACCCCGAAGGTGGTTGGTACCGCGAAATATACCGCAGTGCCTATATGATTCCTGCAAACGGCCTTCCGCATTACTACGGTGATGCACGGTATGTTTCTACTTCAATCTATTACCTGCTCACAGGAAACGAATTTTCGGCTTTTCACCGGCTTAAATCGGACGAAATATGGCATTTCTACCTGGGTTCCCCATTGCAGATTCATTTAATAGGCGAAAATAAAACATATACTTCTGTAATAATGGGAAATAAACTTGAAAATAACGAACACCTTCAATGGGTCATTCAACGCAACACCTGGTTTGCCGCCGGTTTAATGCAACCCGAATCCTATGCCCTTATAGGCTGTACGGTAGCGCCAGGCTTTCATTTTTCAGATTTTGAACTTGGCAAAAAAGATGTATTGAAAAAACTTTTCCCCGCTTACAAAGATATTATTGATAATTTTACCCATTGAAACACACATAAATTATATAAAAAAATTATCCGTCATGAAAAAGATATTGTTTTATTTACTCGTCCATTTCTTAATTTCTGAAACAATACAAGCCCAGTCGCCCCAGATGTTCAATTATCAGGCTGTGGTAAGAAACAGCAGTGGCACCATCCTGCCAAACCAGAATGTGAGCATACAGGTAAGCATACTGGCCGGCTCTCCGGGTGGGCAGGTATTGTACAAAGAAAGGCATAGTATCCAAACCAACAGCTATGGTCTGGCAAACTTTAAAGTTGGCAACGGCACCGTGGTAAGCGGAAACTTCAGCGCCATCAACTGGCAAACAGGCAGCAAATACCTTGAAATAGGTATAGATATTAATAACGGCACCAATTACACAGTGATGGGCACCTCACAACTGTTAAGCGTCCCCTATGCCTTGTATGCCGAAACTTCGGGCGCTTCAGGTGTTATAGGTCCTACGGGGCCAACGGGTCCAGCAGGCGTTTCGTGCCTTTCACTTAACGACGCTTACAACGGCTGTTCAGGCAATGGCTCAGGCAACCAAATAAGTGTGAGCAATAATAAAATAGACCTCACGCTGCCCTCTGCCTCAACAGCTGACCAGGGCTTATTTATGACGGTACAGAAAGGCAGCAACGCCTCACCGGCACAAGGCATTAGCATCAGTCACCAACAGCATGGGCATGCGCTTTTTGCCGACATGGTTAACACTTCCAATATGTACAGCGCCGTAAAGGGTATTATAAGAAGCAACAACACCAATACATCAGCCTATCCTGCAGCCCTATCAGGTGTGTTCGATGGTACGGGGTGCGGCGTTGGTGTGTGGGGAGAAATCACTTCCACAGCAACCACAGGTAGCGGTGCAGGCCTTTATGGTACAGCCGCCAATAATAATTTTGGCGCCATTTTGTCGTCGCTCAATTATCCCGGACTCAACTGCAAAACATCCAGCCCCACATCGCAGGCAGCACAGATTGTATCGGGCAATGCGTCATTTATAAACCCTGCCCTTCAAGTACGCGGCTGGACACAGTTCGACTGTAGTAATGCCTCTGCTTCATCTATACTGTTCAACAACCTGGCAAGTGAGCCGACTATTGCCACTTCGGCTGCCCAATACGGTTATATTGGCACTAATGCTTATCCATGGTATTATCTGTATTATATGAACGCCATTCAGGTCTCAAGCAAAAATACCAAAAGAGATATAAACTACCTTGATGAAAGTTTGTCGGAGCTGGTTATTAACGACATTGATAAAATCAAACCCAGCTTTTACAAATATAAAACCGAAACAGACGAATACATTCCTGAACAGCCCTCTAAATACAGGCCTCAATATCATTTAGGGCTTATTCTCGAAGACACACCAGATTACCTACAGGACAATACTTTCTCAGGAATAGATGTCTATGCCTTATCGACGCTTTCTTTGGCCGGTGTGAAATACAACAGAAAAAAAATAGAAAATATTGAAAACAAAATATCATCCCAACCAATTTTCGACTTTGGCAGGGTAAGCATGAACGGGAAGTATATAACCGTAAACTATAAAAAAGAATTTGTCGCACAACTCGCCTGCGGCGACATTCCCATTGTAAACATTACACCTTGCACACCCGGTGTTAGCTACCACATCAGAAGCCAGAATATTCAGGGATTTACACTGGAAGTAAACGAGGCACAATCTTTTGATTTTAACTGGGTAGCTTATGCCAAAGCTAAAGACATACCTGACAGCAAAGAATTAAAACCCGTTGATGAAAAGCTTCTGAAACACATCAGGATAGCGGATAAAAGTAAAGTTATGCCCTTAAAATCAAAGGTACAGGACAAAATAATGGAGTTAAAATAATTTATCTTATCACTGTAATTTTTCGAAATGTGGTATTTTTTGCCCTCAGGAATAAAGCATATACCCCCTGCGGTAATGAACCGACATGCAGTTCATTGTACCCTTCTGTAAGGTTTCCTTTCTGAACCAGATTCCCTGCAATACTGTACAACTCATACGAACATGATTTTGTTGTGCTTATAAACAGCACATCAGCAACGGGACTGGGATAAATAATGGCTTGCATATCTTCAGGGGTTGAAATTCCTGTGGCCTGTACCGGCATAGGATGTTTTCTGAAAAAATTCCATATCTCAATGCTGGCCTTAAAATCCTGGTTTGTCACCAGATTGGGCAGAGGGTAAGCACCTGGCCAGGTATGGCTGCCATTAATTATTTTAATAAAAACCACCTCTGCGCTGTCGCTGCATGCATCTATAGCGTATTTCTCCGCCGTACTCATATCTGTAGTGCTGATGTCGGGGAAATTGTACTGCACGGGCGTCCCTGTGCAGTTGTTTTTTTGCTTCCAGTAACTGAAGGTGCTGTCGGCAGATATATAATAGGTGCTGCCATTATACAGCACCGTGGCATCAGCTGTGCCATGTATAAACATAACTGGGACTTTGCGCGCAGGATTGCAGTTAAGCACCTGCCCCAGCGACATCAGCCCTGTAACAGACGCCACAGAAGCTATGCGGTGCGATAACTCACAAGCCAGGCGAAAACTCATAAATCCGCCATTCGACATACCGGTGGCATGAATATGTGTACTGTCGATGTTGTAATGTGCACTCAGCG
>JAKIYU010000255.1 GCA_022708385.1 Bacteroidota bacterium
AATTTTATTGATTTAAAAGTAATTGAAATAAAATTAGGCTGTGTTAAGGTTATAACTTAGTTTTCCACAGCAACATAAATAAAAAAAGAGTTGCCAACTGACAACTCTTGTTATGTGTGGATGAAAATAAATATTAATTAAGCTACTGCCTTTGCTACTAATGCAGCGGCTTCTGAAAGTAAAATGGCCGATTGAACTTTTAAGCCGGAAGCTTCTATCATTTCTTTTGCCTTATCGGCATTGGTACCTTGCAAACGCACAACGATAGGCACTTTTATTTCGCCAATATTTTTATAGGCATCAACAATGCCATTAGCAACACGGTCGCAGCGTACAATTCCACCGAATATATTCACCAATATGGCTTTAACATTGGTATCCTTAAGAATTATGCGAAAGGCTTTTTCGACCCTTTGTGCATTGGCAGAACCTCCTACATCGAGAAAGTTGGCCGGATTTCCACCCGAAAGTTTAATGATGTCCATAGTGGCCATTGCCAAACCGGCACCATTTACCATGCATCCTACATTACCATTGAGTTTTACATAATTCAGGCTGTATTCGCCGGCTTCTACTTCTGAAGGGTCTTCTTCGGTCAAATCGCGCATCTCAGCAATGTCGGCATGGCGAAAAAGTGCATTATTGTCGATAGTTACCTTGGCATCGGCGGCCATTATTTTATTGTCCGATGTTTTCATTACAGGGTTTATTTCTATAAGTGAACAGTCGGAACCAATGTATGCCTTGTACAGCGATTGCGTGAATTTAATCATCGATTTGAAGGCTTCTCCCTGTAAACCCAGATTAAAAGCAATACGCCGCGATTGAAAAGGTTGCAAGCCTACCCGTGGATCAATAACTTCAGTAAAAATAAATTCGGGGGTTTCTTCAGCCACTTCTTCTATACTCATGCCTCCTTTGGGTGAATACATCACAATATGGCGGCTGATGCTGCGGTTGAGCAAAATACTCATGTAAAATTCCTGAGGTGTGCTCTCGCCGGGATAAAAAATATTCTGCTCAATAAGTATTTTATTTACTCTCTTGCCTTCTGGTAGTGTTTGAGGGGTTATAAGCTGCATCCCCAAAATCTGTCTGGCAAAATTCTCAACATCTTCAAATGATTTGGCAATTTTTACACCGCCGCCTTTACCTCTGCCACCGGCATGTATTTGCGCTTTAACCGCCCATTTGTCAGAACCTGTCTGACGTTGGATTTCTTTGGCGGCTGATACTGCCTGCTCAGGATTGTCGGCAGTGATGCCGATTGGCGTTTCTACGCCGTATTTTCTAAGAATGCTTTTGGCCTGATATTCATGTAAATTCATGTGCCTGGGTATTAATTTGAGATTAAATATGATTCAAAAATACAAATAAATAAAATTATTCCTGAAATTTTTATTTTTTTTGTTCTTAGGTTAATGAGGTTAATTAGCGCTTTGGAAGTAATAGGACATTAGCTCAAATATTTCCTGCGTATAACTAATTATTTTAAACGAAAGTATTGAAAAATTATATAAAGAGAAAGGCTATATTATTATATGATTGTTTGAATTTTCAAATAATTACATGGATTCTTTGTACATTATTCGTTCTTTTTTACACTTCAACGCATGCTCAAACCAAAACAGGCTATGCCACCAGAATAACAGAAACCGTTAAAATTGACGGCTCCCTTAACGAAAAAGCATGGAAGGACGCATTTATTTTTAACGGTTTTAAACAATATGACCCCTATCACGGTGCACCTGTAAAATTTGATACAGAAGTGAAAATTCTTTACGACGATTTTGCTTTATATATTGGCGCTTTGATGTACGATACGCATACCGACAGCCTCTTACTCCAACTGGGCAACCGCGATTCTGATTTAAATGCCGACGCTTTTGGATTTAAACTGGATACTTACGGAAAACAAAATGACGCTTTCGTTTTTGAAGTCTCGGCTTCGGGCGTTCAAAAAGATTACAGGGAAAGAGACCTAAACTTTAATGCCGTTTGGGAAAGTCAGGTGGGATTTGATACAACCGGCTGGATAGCTGAAATACGCATTCCATGGAGCGCCTTGCGTTTTCCCGACACCGAAAAACAAGTGTGGCGCATACAGTTGTACCGAAACCTAAGGCGTGTCAGAGAATGGACACAATGGGCACTTGAAGATAAAGATGCTTCAAACAAATTAGCTCAATGGGGCGAATTGCATGGAATTGAAAAGGTTAATCCTCCCCTGAGACTCTCTCTTTCTCCTTACTTCACGGCACATGCCGAACATTATCCGTTTAATGTCGAGGGCGAAAGTAATTTATCCGAAAATATAAATGGCGGCGTTGACCTTAAGCTTGGACTGGGCGAAGCCTATACACTCGACGTTACTTTATTGCCCGATTTTAGCCAGGTGCAATCGGATAATCAGATTAAAAACCTGAGCGCATTCGAAACAGTATATGACGAAAACAGACCTTTCTTTCAGGAATCGGTAGATTTGTTCAATAAGGGAGGATTATTCTATACAAGAAGAATCGGGCGCATCCCGATGAATTACTATAATCTGAATAACGACCTCGGTTCAAATGAATATATTGTACATAATCCATATCAGGCTAAATTACTAAATGCGGTTAAGTTTTCGGGAAGAGACAAAAACGGGCTCGCTATTGGCATTTTCAATGCTGTAACAGATAATACCTATGCTATTGTGGCCGACTCCATTACAAAAACGGATAGAAAAGTGCTAACCGAACCCCTGACAAATTATAATATTATCGTGGCAGATAAAGCCTTTAAAAACAGCTCTTCTGTTTATTTAATAAACACCAGTGTTATCAGGAGAAATGCTTTCGATAATGCAAGTGTCTCAGGCGGTGGTGTTAACCTCTTGAATAATAAAAATACCTATAGTATTAACCTCTCTGGCTCACATAGCAGGATTTATAACACCGATTGGACTATTAAGAACAGTGGCAATACGTACTACATAAATGCTGGCAAAGTAAAAGGAAAATTTCTTTTTAATGTATATCAGAACCTCATAGATAATACTTATAATAAAAATGATTTGGGATTATTACAGGTCAATTCTATAGTTTATAATGGTATAAACATTAATTATAATATATACAAACCTTTTTCCACCTTTTTGTATTTAAAAACCCGTTTAAGTTATAAAAATGATTTTCATTACTTGACACATAAGACTACAAATGATTATCTCGAACTGTTTGCAAATACAACTTTAAATAATTATCTGAGTATCTGGTCCGCATTTTATGCGGGTATTTCGCCTCACTACGATTATTATGAACCCCGCACGGCAGGCAGGTATTATATTCTTCCACCTTATGAAGGCTGTTATTTAAATTTTTCGTCAGACTACAGAAAAACATTGGCTATTGATGGAGGTTTTGACCTCAGCAGGATTAGACAACAGGAATCTTTGAGTCGTGTTTTTTATCTGATGCCTATTTTGAGGTTCAATGACCATTTGTCGGCGAATTTCTATGCTGCTTATAACCTGACATCAAACAATAGAGGCTATGTCGGAACAGATGACAGCCTGAATGTTTATTTTGGTAAAAGAAAACTGCAAACTTTTGAAAATACCCTGGCAGGTTTATATATTATTAAGAATGATTTATCGCTTAGCCTTAGAGTGAGGCATTATTGGATAATGGGCGAATATGACAAATTCTTTCTTCTGGCCGAAGATGGTAACCTTTCTGATGCTTTAAATTATAATGCGCCTCACGATTTTAATTTCAATTCGTTCAATATTGATATGGTCTTTAACTGGCAGTTTGCGCCGGGCAGCAACCTGAGCCTTATTTGGAAAAACGCTTTGATGGATGAAAATACCGTAATCGTTAATAACTATTACGATAACCTCTCCAAAACACTGTCTAATCCCCAGTTAAATATGCTTACTTTAAAGCTGTTGTATTATCTTGACTATCAAACTTTAAAAAGCAGAAGGAATATTTTTCAAAATAAATAGTTTAAAAAACAATCAATTTCAGCCCCCAAAATCATCAAATGCAATATTGCTTTGTGGTACACCCAGTGAATCGAGCATTTTAAAAACAGCATCGTTCATTTGAGGAGGGCCACACAAGTA
>JAKIYU010000256.1 GCA_022708385.1 Bacteroidota bacterium
ATACAAAAGCTGGACAATGCTGTAAAAGTGGCACTTTTCAGGCAAAGCAATCTATTTGAATCCCTAGGGTTTAGATACTTTGGTCCTGTTGACGGGCATGATATCAACCGGCTTACTAAGATATTATCTGACATCAAGCATATTCCCGGACCAAAATTGCTGCATTGTATAACAGTAAAAGGAAAAGGATTCCTGAAAGCTGAGCAGGAACAGACGAAGTTTCACGCTCCGGGATATTTTGATAAAGAAACAGGTGAAATATCCATAAGCCCTTGTCAGAAACTCAAACCACCAAAGTTTCAGGATGTATTCGGTGAGACTTTGGTGGAACTTGCAAAAAGCAATGAAAGGATAGTAGCCATTACACCAGCTATGCTAACGGGCAGTTCGCTGAACCTGATGAAGGAACAATTTCCGAAAAGGACATTTGATGTGGGCATAGCTGAGCAACATGCCGTCACATTTTCGGCCGGTATGGCTACACAAGGGTATATCCCCTTTTGCAATATTTATTCAACATTTATGCAACGCGCGTATGACCAGGTGATACATGATGTAGCCCTGCAGAAGTTACCTGTTGTTTTTTGTCTTGACAGAGGAGGCTTGGTTGGTGAAGATGGTGCTACACACCAAGGTGTATTTGATATTGCTTATATGATGTGTATTCCTGATATAATAATAGCCTCTCCTCTCAACGAGATTGACTTGCGCAATATGATGTTCACTGCACAGAAAGGTTTAAACAAGCCCATGGTCATTCGTTATCCCAGGGGTAATGGTGTAATGCTTAACTGGCAAAGGCCTTTTGAAGAGATAGAGATAGGGACCGGCATTAAAATTTCGGACGGAGATACCCTTGCGGTACTTTCGTTCGGACATATCGGACACAATGTTATACTAGCTGCCAGGAAATTACATGCAGAGGGGATACAGTTCACACATTACGATATGCGCTTCGCTAAACCGCTTGACACACAGATACTTGATGTAGTTTTGAGGAAATTTAACAAAATCATTACCATAGAAGAGGGTACGATAAGAGGCGGATTCGGGAGTGCCGTATCGGACTATATTTTTGAAAAGGGATACAAGCAGAAAGCGCTACTGATTATGGGTATTCCCGACCGTTTCATAGAGCAGGGAAACCTGGTCGAACTGCGTGCTGAATGCGGTATAGATGTAAACGGTATTGCCAACACTATCAAAAGCTTTATCAGAAAATGAATATAGCCATATTATTTCTTGTAGCCATCGGTTTATCAATGGATTGCTTTGCAGTTGCTATAGGTACAGGTTTCGGCAATCAACATTTAAAATCTGTTACATTTTTAAAACTATCTGTATTCTTTGGCATAGCCCATTTCATTATGCCCTTGCTCGGCTGGCTGACAGGAATGGCATTTAAAGCCTACATAGAGTCCTACGACCATTGGGTGGCATTTATACTTTTGCTCATCATAGGAGTAAAGATGCTTATTGAATCAGGCAAGAAGACTGAGCATAAAAATTTTTCGATTGAAAAGCCTGTTGTGGTGTTTTTATTAACCATTGCTACCAGTATAGATGCTCTTATAATAGGTTTATCAATGGCATTGTTAGGTTTCAATCTTATATTTATGGTATCTGTCATTTCCTTCTGTGCATTTATTATTTCTTTTGCAGGTTTTCTAATCGGAAAGAAAGTAGGCTGCTACTGCGGGAGCAAAGCTGAGATAGTCGGAGGAATCATTTTAATTCTGATTGGTATAAAGATTTTATATGAACATTTGGTATAAAAAACTGTCACTATGAAAAGATTATTCTTTATAGCAATTGCTGGAGTAGTGTTTTTTTCACTGGGATGTGATCCTGATAAAAAAGCTGAGAAATATTTTATAGAAGGCAACCAGAAGTTTAAACAAAATGATTTCAAAGGAGCCGAGGCTTTTTATGATAAGGCTATCAAAGCCAAGCCTGATTATGCAGAGGCCTATAAACAAAGAGGCAGGGCAAGGTATAATCAGAAAGAAACCAAGGAAGCGTTAAATGATTTTACAAAAGCCATTGAATTTGATAAAAACATGGCTGAGGCCTATTATAACAGGGGCACAATATATTTTTACATGAATGATGTTGAAAACGCCTGTAAAGATTTCAGAAAAGCCAAAGAGCTTAAGTATCCCTATGTAGATGATAACTACAAAATATGTAATTATTACAACTGATTACCTGACCTCTTTCAGGGCTTTATCCATACTTTCGCATAATTTTTCAAAAACAGATTCTGGTGCGGTCATACCATCGACAGTATAGATTTTTTTATTTTTCGCATAATAATCCTTAAGTGGTGCTGTTTTTTGTTCGTATTCTTCAAGTCTTTGAATAATGAGGTCAGTGCTGAGGTCATAGCTGCGGTGATTAGGTGTTTTACCTCTTTCAATAAGTCTTTTTATTGCTTCGAGAGTAGAAACCTTCAGGTCAATCATAAAAGAAACAGAAGCATCGGATTTGTGCAAAAGCCCGTCGAGAATATAGGCTTGAACAAGAGTTCTTGGAAAGCCTTTAAAGATGAAACCACGTGTATTGGGATTCATTTGGATTTTCCGTTCAATTATTTTAATAGCAATTTCGTCGGGTACGTTCATACCTTTTTCCATATAAGGTTGGGCTATTTTTCCAATTTCAGTTCCCTCTTTGATTTCGTTTCTCAACATTTTTCCGGTAGAAATATACACAAGATTGTATTTTTTGGCTAATAAAAGGCCCTGCGTACCTTTTCCGGAGCCTGGATAGCCAAGCAGGATAACATTAACCCAAGCTTTTTCGAGTGTATCCTGTACAATGGTATCAATTCTTTCCGATACTTCTTCTACGGCACCAATACCACTTACAGGGAAAAAAATTCTTTTTTCTTTATAAAAATTTATAACAGGTAATGTTTTGTTATTGTATTCCTGTAGCCTGTTTTTAAAGACATCAATATTATCGTCGGCTCTGTTAGATGTTTCTGCCCTATGCAGCATTCTTTCAATCAGCACATCCTCCTTAACATCAAGTGCAATCATGCAAGAAAGTTGAGTATTCATTCTCAGCAAGAGGCCATCGAGGATATAGGCCTGCACCCAGGTTCTTGGGAATCCGTCGAAGAGGAAACCGTTGACGCCGGGGTTCATTTTGATTTTTTTCTCAATAAGCTGAACAATTATTTCGTCGGTAACGAGTTGCCCTTTTTCAATAGTATCTTTGGCCAGCATACCTATAGGTGTTTTTTCAGCCATTTCTTCTCTAAGCAGATCTCCAGTAGCTACATAGGACAAATTATATTTATCCATAAGAAATTTGGATTGTGTTCCTTTACCGGCACCAGGGGGGCCAAAAAGTGCAATATTCAGCATGACTTTATGTTTTAATTATTAAAAATCCATTCTGTGCCTTCTTTGGTATCTTTAAGTAAAATATTGATAGTTGATAGAGAATTTCTTATTTCATCAGAAGTCTTAAAATCCTTGTTTTTCTTCGCCTCATTTCTCAGGTTAATAATAATCTGCATAAGTTTATCTACCTGTTCCGAGCTGTTATCGTCTTGATTTTCAGCAACAATACCAAGAATTTCTGATAAAAAGACATCAAAAGTTTCCTTTAAATGAGCAAGGTCCTCTGCTGATAATGTATCTTTTCCATCTTTAACCGCATTAATAATTTTTACGGCATCGAACAGGTGTGCAATTGCCACAGGACTGTTGAAATCGTTATTCATGGCTTTATAACAATTCTCACGAATACTTTTAACCTCACAACTTGATGTGTCGGAACTCTTAAGTTTAGCTATAGAAAGCCATGCGTCGGTTAATCTTTTCAGGCCTTTTTCAGCGGCTTCGAGGGCTTCGTTAGAGAAGTCGAGTGTACTTCTGTATTGCGACTGGAGGATAAAAAAGCGTATGGTCATGGGAGTAAACGGCTTTTTTACAAGCGTATGTCTACCGGTAAAAAATTCATCAAGCGTAATAAAATTGCCCAATGATTTGCCCATTTTTTGACCATTTATAGTAATCATGTTATTATGGAGCCAGTAGCGCACCGATTCTTTACCATTAGCAGCTTTGGATTGTGCAATTTCGCATTCAT
>JAKIYU010000257.1 GCA_022708385.1 Bacteroidota bacterium
ACTGAAAATTGAAATTTCGGGCCATACCGACAATATTGGCAGTGCAGCATACAACGTTAAACTCTCTGAAAGCAGGGCTAAAGCTGTAGTAGATTATCTGATAAAAAAAGGCATAGACAATTCAAGACTCGAATACAAGGGCTATGGCTTCGAACAACCCATTGCCAGCAACGATACAGACGAGGGCAGACAAATGAACAGGCGTACTGAGTTTAAGATTATTAGCAAATAATTTATTGGTTATGAAAACCTTCTGTTTGATTTCTTTTTAAGCAATCACTTTATGCAAAAAAGATAAAGAAGGTCATCTGTAGATTTGTTTCAAAAATATTTCCGAGAGAAGTTCAAGCAATAGTTCAAGACAGTCGGAAGAAGTCTCATAAAATGAAGAAATATCAAGTGTAGCCATTAGCAAACAATAAACACATAACATTAAGTTTTTCATCTTTTCCTTACCACCAAACATAACACTCTTATGGAAATTGCACTTAAAGAATATTTCATTACATTATGGCACAAGTATTTTGCCGAAGCACCACTACCCATTACTTTCTATTATGCAGATCATCCCAGTGGTGTACGCCTTGCAGTTCGTCCCAAAGGCAGAAGTTGCCTTATATGTGAGCTTGCAAAAGTACGCAACGGGTCTTCTGTAGCCTTCAATGCAGGGTCTATTGCCTGCGGCGGGGCAAGCAGATATCTGGGATTCACGGATAAACTCCGTCCCGGATTTGAATATTTTCTCTCTTGCGGCAACGAACAGATGGAAGGCGAACGTTACATACGCACACCCGAAATGGTAAAAGAACTCCTCAAACACCAGGCACATCTGGGAATGGAAAACAAGTATATTATCTTTAAAAGATGGGATATGCTTACCGAAAGTGATAACCCCGACGTGGTTATTTTTTTTGCCACCCCTGATGTGCTTTCAGGTCTCTATACCCTGGCCAACTTCGACCAAACAGACCCCAATACGACTATCACGCCGTTTGGTGCCGGCTGCAGTTCTATAGTACGCCACCCATACCTCGAGAGCCTCTCCCCTAACCCCAAGGCAATCATTGGCATGTTCGACCCCTCTGCACGTCCCTGTGTGCCTGCCAATACGCTCTCCTTTGCTGTGCCCATGAAGCGCTTTACTCTCATGATTGAGCAGATGGAAGAAAGCTTCCTCATTACCGAGACTTGGACTGCTGTAAAAAACAGAATCCATAAATAAAAATGAAAGTCGTTGTTATTAACCTTTCAAAGGTTGGTAATTTCAATGTATATAAATGAAAATGTCCTTTTTTTACAGTTTCTTTCTCTGAATTTTCATGCGCTGTGCGGCAATCATTATCTGGCCAAGCGCCAGGCCACCGTCGTTTGAAGGTATTCTTTCGTGACTAAATACAGTTAAACCTTTCTCACGAAGTATAACTTCCGTTTTCTCAAGCAAATACCTGTTCTGAAAAGTTCCTCCCGACAGCACTACATTTCGAATGCCCGACTTTGCACTAATATCTGAAACAACATCGGCAATAACCTCAGCAATGGTATTGTGGAATCTTGCAGAGATAACAGGCACGGCAATTCCATTTGTCATATCATTTATGATGGATGAAAAAGTGGGTTTGAAACCAATTGTCTCAGCCTTTTCGAAAGGATAGGCATCGGTTGTATTTCTATCGACTATTGACTCAAGTCTCATAGGGGCTTCGGCATGAAATGAAGATACCGGGCATATATTCAGCAGAGCAGCTACAGCATCAAACAAGCGGCCAGCACCCGAAGAAAGCGGTGTGTTGATACGGGCATCTAAGGCTGAACAAATAAGAGCTACAACCTTATCAGGTATATTTTTAAGAAAAGGTATATTCATTTTAAAAAAGTCATTCCCGTAATATTTGTAAAGATATGAAACAGCTGTACGCCAGGGTTCATGAGTTACCTTGTCGCCACCCGGTAATGGGACATATTCAAAATGATTTATTCGCTCATAGTTTTCTATATCACAAAGCATGAATTCGCTGCCCCATATATGGCCATCTTCTCCCAGCCCGGTACCATCCATAGCAACGCCTATTACAGTATCTTCAAGTCCATGTTCGGCCATACATGACACAATATGAGCGTGGTGATGTTGTACTTGTAAATGCTGCAACCCACTTGCTTTGGCATAACGTGTCGAAAGGTAATCAGGGTGCAGGTCGCTTACAATTAGCCGAGGTTCCAGACGAAATATCTTACGAAACCTGTCGAGAGATTCTGTAAAAAACTCATAGGTTTCCATGTTCTTAAGGTCACCTATATGTTGGCTCAGCAGCACCTTATAACCACGACCGATTGCAAAACAGTTGGTTAATTCAGCACCCGTTGCGATGATACCTTCTGTATTTATTTTTGTTATTACAGGAGCCGGCACATAACCTCTCGAACGGCGTATGAGGCGTTCTTTACTGTTTATTATTCTAACCACAGAATCATCGGTGCGGTTATAAATATGTCTGTTATATGTCAGAATGACGTCAGCTACAGGAGAGAGAATTGATAGAGCTTTCTCATCATCAATAACTATAGGTTCATCTGACAAGTTGCCACTGGTAAGTACAATAGCTGGTGTTTTCAACTTTTCCATCAGCAGATAATGCAATGGCATATAAGGCAACATAACCCCCAGCGTTGATAATCCCATTGTTACCGATGGCGCCAACTGATTTATTTGCTCAAGCAGCACTACTGGTCTTCTGAATGAAGTAAGGGATTTTTCTTCAGCATCGCTGAGAAGAGCAAACTTTTTAACATTTTCAATTTTTCCAAACATGACGGCAAAGGGTTTTCCTTCCCTTTTTTTTGCTTTGCGCAAACGGCTTACAGCAATTTCATTCATGGCATCGCACGCGATAAAGAAACCGCCCATACCTTTTATAGCCGCAATGCCTCCACTTTCTATCAAATCAGTAAGACGACTTATAATTTCAGTTGTACCCTTAACAATTTCTCCTTTTTCATGCAGCGTATATTCGGGCCCGCATATATTGCACGCTACGGGTTGGGCATGAAAACGCCTGTTCAGTATATCTTTGTACTCAGCTTTGCATACCGGGCACATTTCAAAAACATCCATAGTTGTTTTATCCCTGTCGTAAGGTAAATCGCGAATAATTGTAAAACGGGGACCACAATTAGTACAATTGATAAAAGGATAACCGATACGGTGTTCTTGAAATTTCATATCTTCAAGGCAATCGCTGCATACGGCTATATCGGGGCTCACATCAGTTATATTGTCAGAAACTGATGTACTTTTAATGATGCTGAAACCGTCAAACTTTTTTTCTGTAACATTTTCATATTCAACAGTTTCTATTTTAGAAGCGGGAGGTGCCTTTGATTTTATTTCATGAATAAAACTCTGCAAAACAGGCAGGGTACAGTTCAATTCAATGGTAACGCCGTCATTTCTGTTTTCTACAGTTCCGCATAGCTTATTAATACTTGCCAGACGGTACACGAATGGTCGAAAACCCACTCCCTGAACCAAACCTTTTATATGAATGCGATAAGTCAATTCCCTGTTCTGCATGAATGGTCTGCTCATTTATACATATTAAGCGCAAACCTAACTATTTTTCGTGTTTTGACAAAAAAAATAAATTTTCAATTGTTAAATAATCCTTAAATACTGCTTATATTTGTATAAGCAACTAATGGTTTTCTGACAGTCTTAATGCAAAATTTTTATTTTATGAAAAAATTAATCATTCTTTTATTAATTCCGTCGTTATTTACGTTATCCTGCAAAAAGGATAAGGACGATAGCGATAAAAAACCTCCTGCAGAAACCGTAACCGATGCCAACGGCAATGTTTACAACACAGTTACTATTGGTTCACAGGTTTGGATGGCTTCAAATCTTCAGGCAAATGTTTCGCCAGGCAGTTATATTTATAATAATAATTCCAGCGACATTGGTACTTATGGCCGTTTATATACATGGGCAGCGGCAAAAACTGCCTGCCCTTCGGGATGGAGGCTGCCATCGCAAGACGATTTTAAAACCCTATCGCAAACTTTAGGAGGCGATCAGATATCGGCAGGTAAAATGAAGAATGC
>JAKIYU010000258.1 GCA_022708385.1 Bacteroidota bacterium
ATATTAGGGGCGAAAAATTCCTGTACTTCAAAAAAATCAGAGCCATCGACAACAGATTTAATAACATTTCTTACATCGTAAGGTACTTTGGCATCGGTAGGAAAAATTTTTTCAATATTAAAGACCTTGATGCGGGGTTGTTTTATTGGATATGAATCGGCTTTTTTTGTATTATTCCATGGAATGAAAGTGACCAGTTTTTTTATTTGTTCAAAACATTCATCTTCGCTGGTAGCGAAAAAATGGGCATTACCAGTTATTTCAGCCTGAACTCTGGCACCTCCCAATTCTTCCATAGTAATTTCTTCACCAAGAACAGTTTTAATCACTTCGGGGCCAGTAATAAACATTTTTGAAATTTTATCCACCACAAATACGAAGTCGGTTAGGGCGGGGGAATATACAGCGCCACCGGCACAGGGGCCTAAAATAACGGAAAGCTGTGGTATGACACCTGAGGCTTGTGTGTTGCGGTAAAAAATTTCACCATAGCCGGCCAGGGAATTTACCCCTTCCTGAATACGAGCGCCACCGGAATCATTAATACCAATAATAGGTACTTTCAGTTTCATGGCGTGGTCCATGATTTTTGTTATTTTTCGGGCGTGCATCAATCCCAGGGAGCCTCCTGCTACAGTAAAATCCTGTGCATAAATGCAAACCGGGTGCCCGTCTATTTTTCCGGTACCTGTAATAACACCGTCGCCGGGCAATGTTTTTTTGTCCATATCGAAATTGCGCGAACTGTGCTCAACTAGAAGGTCGTATTCATGAAATGAGTTCGGGTCAAGAATGCTTAGAATTCTTTCGCGGGCTGTTTTTTTTCCCATGGAAACCTGTTTTTCAATAGCTTTCGCCCCACCACCCTGCAAAGCTTCCTGCATGCGCTTTTTTAATTCTAATGTTTTGGTTCTTAGTGACATAATTTTTAGTTTAGTGCAGTAATATGAAATGAGAAATTTCCCAAATCGGATGCAAAGTAAACAAAAAAAAATTACTTTATTTTAAAAAATGGATTAAGAAGGGATTAAATGAAAAATAATCAGATAAATAACATTATTTGCCGGAGTTAATCCAGTTAATAATTTTGTCAGACAAAGGGCTTTCTTTAGGGGACAGGTAATCGACAAGTTCTCCTTTTTCATTTATCATAAATTTTTGAAAATTCCAAGTAACAGCAATATCCATGACACCGTTTTTTTCTTTTTGTGTCAGCCATTCATAAATGGGGTCAATATCATCGCCTTTAACCGAAATTTTCGACATCATTGGAAATGTAACCCCATAGTTCTTTTCGCAGAATTCTTTAATCTCTTTGTTGGTACCTGGTTCCTGTTTTAAAAAATTATTGGCAGGGAAACCTATTATTATGAAATTTTTATCTTTGTTCTCGCTATAAAGTTTCTGTAGTTCTTTATACTGAGGAGTAAGCCCGCACTTTGAAGCCGTATTAACTATAAGAACTTTTTTACCTTTCAGCCCGGCCATATCAAAGTCTTCGCCTGTGAGGGTTTTGGTTTTGAACTGATGGATTGATGTTTGTGAAAATACTATTGAAAAGAAGCAGACTAAAGGCAGAAGAAAAAGTAATTTTATTATTTTCATAAAACATTATTTTTTTATAAAGTTAGTAAAAATAATTATTCTATTTATACTTAGCTTTAAAGGCCATAGCGTAAAGCTTCATTTGCTTGATCATAGACAGCAACCCATTTGAGCGGGTAGGGGAGAGGTGTTCTTTTAGACCTATTTTATCAACAAAGGCAAGGGGCGTGTTTAAAATGGCATCGGGCGTTTGCCCCGATAAAACGCGAATCAACAGGGCCACAATGCCTTTTGTGATAATGGCATCGCTGTCGGCTTTGTAAATAACTTTGCCATCTTCATAAGCTGCATGCAGCCAAACCTGCGACTGGCAACCCGAAATAAGGTATTTTTCTGTTTTATACTCTGCATTAATCAGTGGTAAATTTTTTCCCAGTTCAATAATATAATTATAGCGTTCCATCCAGTCGTCGAATTGCTCAAACTCTTCAATGATTTGTTGCTCGATATGTTCAATGGTCATACAAGATGTTTATTTTTAATGCAAAATTACGGTTAAATTGGACACGGAGGGCACAGATTATTATAATTTTCGCTGATTTTTTATCCGTGATTATCCGCCTAATCTGTGTTATCTGCGTTCTATTTTTATTTAAGCATTTCAATAGCTTTTTTCAGCGCTTCACAAAAAACATCAATTTCTTCTTTAGTATTGTAAAAGGAAAAGGAAGCTCTTACAGTGCCGCTGATACCGTATCTATCCATAACCGGCTGGGCGCAGTGGTGACCTGTACGTACAGCGATACCCATCTTGTCGAGCAGGGTGCCTATATCGTAAGGATGTATGCCTTCGACTATAAATGAGAGTACCGATGATTTGTGTTTTGCCCTGCCTATAACTTGCAAACCATTTATTCCCTGTAATTTGGTTGAAGCATAGGTCAGCAGTTTGTTTTCCCATGCGGCAATATGCTCCAGACCGATATTTTGAATATAATTAAGCGCCGTTTCGAGACCCAGAACATCCGACACGTTTGGTGTGCCGGCTTCAAATTTAAAAGGCAGGTCGTTGTAGGTAGTGCCCTTTTCGAGCGAAACCGTTTTAATCATTTCTCCTCCCCCCTGATAGGGAGGCAAATCGTTGAGCCATTTTTCTTTACCATAAAGTACGCCTATGCCCATGGGGCCATATATTTTATGACCCGAAAAACAATAAAAGTCGCAATCAAGTTCTTGTACATCTACCTTAATATGCGCCACGGCCTGTGCCCCGTCGATTAAAACCGGTATGCCTTTCTGATGCGCTTTGGCAATGATTTCCTTAACCGGATTAATGGTGCCCAGTGCGTTAGAAAGATGGGTGAGAGCCAGTAACTTAACCCGGGGGGTAAGAAGCTTATCCAGTAATGAAAGTTCGAGTTCTCCTGGCTCATTAAATGGAATGTACTTTAATGTAGCTTTTTTAGCCTCGCAGGCCAGTTGCCAGGGTACAATGTTGGAGTGGTGCTCCATTTGGGTAATAAGTATTTCATCTCCGGCCAACAGGTGTTTCGATGCAAATGAAGAGGCAATAAGATTTATGGATTCAGTAGTACCACGTGTAAAAATAATTTCGTGTGCATGATTTGCGTTAAGAAACAGGCGCACCTGCTCTCTCACATTTTCGAAAGCCATTGTAGAATGCTGGCTCAGGTAATGCACCCCGCGGTGAATGTTGGCATTTTCTTCGGCATAATACTTTACAATCCTGTCAATGACTACCTGGGGCTTTTGGGTTGTGGCTGCATTGTCGAAATACACCAGAGGTTTGTTGTAAACGCTGCGCTTCAGAATAGGGAAATCTTCTCTGAATGCAAGTATATCGGGTGCCTTTGAGGTCATGTTCTTACAGTTTAATTGAAAGTGTAAAATTAATAAAAACTAAAAACAAACTCTTAACTCCAAACTCAAGTTCACTCTAAACTATATTCAGGCTGAGGCTAAGGCTAAGGGAAGTTTATAAGTGAACTAAAATACTTAAAATGCCTAAAATGAACTGCTTGCCGAAAATTATTTTAAGTAATTTAGGCACTTTAGCTCCCGACTTCGACGGTTTAATAATTTTTGCACCCATGTATCCCGCTGTTAGCAAGGGGAGATTCTGAAAACGGGTTTGTAGTGCCTAATTAACATTTATTGTTGATAACTTTTTTAATTATTTTACGAAAGACACGTTATTCAGTATTATTTTTGTAACATGTTCGTTCGTATTAAAACAACACCCAACTCACCAAAGAAAGCCGTACAGATTGTCGAGAGCTTACGCGATGGCAATAAGATAAAACAGCGTATTGTACGTCATGTGGGTACAGCTTTAAATGATGATGAACTAAAGCGAATGCAGGAGCTGGCAGAACACATCAAGGCCAGCATGGAGCAAGGCTCACAACCGGGGCTTTTTCCGGCAGAAGAAATTGCAGAGATTGCCATTCAGGCCAGAAACAGGCAAACAGACGAATCGCTACCGGTAGATTTAAAGAAATTGCGTGAACAGCAACGAGTGATAGTTGGC
>JAKIYU010000259.1 GCA_022708385.1 Bacteroidota bacterium
GAATTCTTCCCACGAATCGCCTACACTATCGGTAAATGTTACTTTGACATCTTTGTCGTTGGGATTTACTTTGCGCCTTCTTTTATAAACCACGTTAAAAACGGGTTCTATACCGGATGTAGTTTGTGTCATAAGTGAAACACTACCAGTGGGTGCAATGGTAAGCAGGGCGATATTGCGTCTGCCGTATTTTACCATATCTTCGTATAATTCTGGGTCACAGGCTTTAAGTCGTTGAATAAAGGGATTGGCTCTTTCTCTGCGGGCATCGTAAATTTTAAAGGGCTTCCTTTCTTTAGCCAATTTAACCGACGATTTGTATGCTTCAATAGCCATGGTTTTGTGTACAGCTACAGAGAAATAATTGGCTTTTTCGGAACCGTATTTCAATCCAAGTGCTGCCAGCATGTCTCCTTCGGCAGTAATTCCAATGCCGGTACGGCGGCCTTCGATACATTTTTGTTTGATATTTTGCCATAATTTAATTTCCCGTCTCTTTATTTCTTCATCTTCGGGGTCTGATTCTATCTTCTTTAAAATGGCATCAACTTTTTCAAGCTCCAGATCTATAATGTCGTCCATTATTTTTTGAGCATAGCCCACATGTTTATTAAACAGTATGTCGTTAAAATAGGCGTCTTTGGTAAATGGGTTTTCTACATAACTGTACAGGTTAATAGCAAGCAGTCTGCAACTGTCGTAAGGGCAAAGGGGGATTTCGCCGCAGGGGTTGGTCGAAGTTGTTTTAAAGCCTAAATCGGCATAACAATCGGGTATTGATTCCCTTTCTATAGTGTCCCAGAACAGAATACCGGGTTCGGCCGATTTCCATGCATTGTGGATTATTTTTTTCCATAAATCGGCTGCATTAATTTCTTTAGTAAACTTGGGGTTATTGCCTTTAATAGGATACTGCTGTATGTATTTGCTTCCGTTAATAGCAGCTTTCATAAACTCATCATCAATGCGCACGGAGATATTGGCGCCGGTTACTTTACCTTCGGTCATTTTGGCGTCAATAAAATCTTCGGCATCGGGGTGTTTTATGGAAACGCTTAACATAAGAGCACCACGCCTGCCATCCTGCGCTACTTCTCTGGTAGAATTGGAATAACGTTCCATGAAAGGAGTGAGGCCGGTTGAAGTAAGCGCACTGTTTAAAACAGGGCTGCCTTTTGGACGGATACCAGATAAATCGTGTCCTACACCACCACGGCGTTTCATCAGCTGTACCTGTTCCTCATCAATTTTCATGATGCCACCATAAGAGTCGGAGTTGCCTTCATTCCCAATAACAAAGCAATTCGACAGGGAGCCTATCTGAAAGTTATTGCCAATGCCAGCCATAGGGCTACCTTGCGGGACAATATATTTAAAGTCTTTTAAAAGCAGATAAATCTCTTCTTCACTTAATGGGTTTTGATATCTCTTTTCAATGCGTGCAATTTCTCTGGCAATTCTGCGGTGCATATCATCGGGGGTTTGCTCGTAGAGATTGTTATTTGAATCTTTCAGTGCATACTTGTTTATCCAAACATTGGCGGCCATTTCATCCCCTTTAAAATATTCCAGCGTTTTGGCAAAGGCTTCTTCGCGCGAATATATTCTCTGTGGGGGTTCGGCCTTCTGTTCCGATACTTCATAAACTTTGGCGGCCTCGTCGTATTCCTGAAAAATACTCATTTGTAATTGCTCTTCACTCATCACTAATTTCTTTCTTTTGTTTAAAACCACGTCATAATAGTTGCTCTGCGTTTTCTGTACTTCATGTTCGGTATTATCAGATGGCTTTTTATTATTCATAATAATAAATATTAGATTACTTTTATGTTAACAATTTGATAATAAGGTGAATAAAAAAATGGGGAATGCGATTGCAAATTATAAAATCTCATTTATTCAGCAGGTTTAATTTTATTAACATTTGTCATTTTTTTTTAACAAGATATCGTTAATTAATTGATTTTACCAGCTTTGAATTTCAAAACAATATGTTTGTGGAAAAATTTTATTTTTTTTTCTAATGTCCGTTTTTTAAATAATTTTGAGTTAATAATTTTTGTAAAACTAAACTTTTATAGTCATGAAAAAACTTATTGTATTTCTAATTTTCTCAGTATTTATTAACATTGCCATATCCTGTTCATCTTCAGAGAAAAATGACAAGTTTGAACTATCGCCCACTTCCGGAATAATATCAAATGAGTCTGCTGCCGTTAATGATGAAACTGCAGCTTTAGAGGAGGGGAAGAGCAAACAGGAGCAGAATGCAGTCACTATTATGCCTGAGCAGCGTAAACTTATAAAAACCGGGCAGATGAAGTTTGAAACAGACAATATGGATGAAACACGGGCAAGAATAAATCAGGCTGTGAGCAAACATAATGCATACATTTCGAACGAACAGGCCGGAACAGAATATGACCGCGTGACTAATACTTTGGTTATCAGAGTTAATGCGCAGAACTTCGATAATCTTGTAAATGATATTGGCAATGGTGTGGAAAAGTTCGACACCAAAACCATCGATGTTAATGATGTTACCGAAGAGTATGTTGATATTCAGAGCAGACTTAAAACCAAGAAGGAACTCGAAAACCGTTACCTTGAACTTTTAAAAAAGGCCGTTAAGGTAAGCGAAATGCTTGAAATTGAGCAACAAATAGGTTATCTGAGAACCGAGATTGAATCTATCGAAGGTCGTATGCGTTATATGAACGACCGGATAGAATTTTCGACACTTACAGTAACCTTTTATAAGAAAACAGAAATTCATAAAACAAAGTATTCTTCGCTTTTTGCCAGGGGTTTTATGAATGGAATTAATGCTTTGATTTGGTTTTTTATCGGGTTGGTTAATATATGGCCTTTTATATTACTGACTTTTGTAACAATCTGGCTTATCCGTCGTCATATCCGCAGAAAAAGAAATAAGAAAAACCTGATGCAATAATTTGCTGTAAACAGAGTTATTTCTTACGGTATTTCATTAACCATTAAAAAATTAATGTCATGTTTCAGAATGTGAAAAAATTTGCAGCCTATGCCCTCACGGCTTTGGTTTTGTTTCTTACAATCATTGCCTTGCTGGGTATTTGGGATGTTATCAGTTTCGAGGATGTGATGCGTAAAGTTCTGTATTCTCTCTTTACCATTTTCCTTTCGTCTGTAATACTGCTGTTTATCTTTGGTGTTATTGTGAGGGATGATAGCAAGTAGGCTGTTACTCCATTATCAGCTTGCTTAAATCTTGCATAATGTACTTTCCTCCGGGCTCGACCGAAAACTGTGCCCCCTTTCTTATAACAAGACTTCCACTCCACGCCTTGTCGCACCCTCCTGTTATGATGCCCGTTTGAGCAATGACAAGTGTGCCCCCATTTTCTACAATTATATCGCAACCGTCGGGCATTTCAAGCGTGCAGGCCACAGTAAGTTTTTGGCCATTACCAATTATAATGGGATTATAAGATTTAAAGGGAAAATCCCAAACCTCATCTTTGCCGATAATCCACTTCTTTTTTGTATCGCAAAGGCAATCGGTATATTTCTTTACATTGTAAATATGCAATGCTCTGTGCATTTTACCGGTTTGGAGCGGTGAGGTATATTGGGATGTCTGGTTGCCTCCCATCAGGTTGTTTGTAACTTTATCTATGGCACTTTCGCAGGGATTTTTACCCCAGTTAACTATGTCGTAGCCTGTAAATGTTTTGCCAAATAAATCCCACATATAATCAGGGCTGTCGGCTTTACTTGTTTCGCTGCCCCCGCTGTAGGTGTGAAGCAGGTCGAGAACATGCCCCAGCTCATGGGCAATATTGGTGGCTGCTGCATAGTCGCCTGCCGGATGGCCATCATTCCAGAGTGTCTTTTCTACTATGTAAAAGTCGGCATCGGCAAAGGAGGGGGTAAGTGTAAAACCAGTGGCGCCCCGTAAAAAAGGTTCCAGCACAGCACCGGCGCCTTTACTGTCTGTTTTTACATTAACAACAGGGTCATCCGTATAATTGTTGCCTCTTTGCATAACCCTTACCTCTTTTAT
>JAKIYU010000260.1 GCA_022708385.1 Bacteroidota bacterium
CCTTACTGGACTGATGTTGCTCTGCCTGCAAATTCAGCCGGCGACATTGTCCTTCACGGCAATTATCCTTATGCCAATCTTTTTGAGGGAAACATTGTCCAGCATATTGTCATTGATGATTCGCATGGTAAAAACGGTCCTTTTAATACTTATTTCCGTAACAGGGCGGAGCTGTACGGCATTTTTATGAATAATGCACCGGCTACCGACAGTCTTAATTTTGTCGGCAATGAGGTTACAAATACCAATTTCCTGATGGGCTTATATATTATTAACGGCACAGGGCATTTTCAACATGGGAATAACATCAAGGGAAACATTACCCCGGCCGGCACGAACATACTTAACGACACATCTTGTTTTTATCCGGCTCCCCCGCCTTACTGGTTACCGCAGCTCAATTTCCCGCTCATAGGCGTGCCTTTGCCCATCAGCAGCCTTATCAACCCTGCCAAAACAAGGTATATATCTGGTATTGACCTGGCCACCTGCACGGATACTACCTATATTACTACAATTAATAAAGTTCAACGACAGAGCTGTTCATTTGACATTACAGCCTATTATTTCGATAACATCCGGCACGGGTTAAATGTAACTATTCAAACCTTGAATCTGCAGCCTGTAGAAGTTAAGCTATTCACTATTAACGGTTCATTACTCGCAGCTTTAGATATTAAGCCGGTCAAAGGGAAAGCCGAATATTTTATTCCTTTGAACAACACCAGAGCCACAGGCTTGTTCAATACCATTATTACACAATCAGGCTGCACAAAAACAATAAAGTTCGCCCACAGGTAATTTGTCTTTGATTTTTAACCTATCTTTGGTAAAAATTACACTTTATGTTCCACAGTAAATTTTTCAGGGGCTTGATTATCTTAGTCATTATCGCAAGAATTACAGGCCTAAATGCACAGAATAAATACTGGGTCTTTTTCACGGATAAGAATGGCGTAGCATTTAATCCTTATGAATATTTCGACATTAAAGCTATCGAAAGACGTCTTGCAAATAACATTTCGCTTTACGATATTACGGATTACCCTTTAAATGAAGGCTACATAAAAGCAGTAGCTGCGCAGGCTGACTCTATAACAAAGAAAAGCCGTTGGTTTAACGGGCTTGTAGTTTATACGGATGAAACCCGGATTGATTTCATCAAGCATTTCCCATTTGTCAAATCAGTCGAAACTGTAAATGGTCAGGGATGCATTACAGGTCATTTTTCTGAAAGAGCCATGGCGCCTGTACCCGATGAAGAGTTGCTCAAAAAGCAACTGACACGTATGCAGGGACAACAGTTTGCCGATAACAATATAAACGGCAAGGGTGTCAGAATTGCTGTCTTTGATGCTGGATTTCCCGGTGTTGATAAACATGAGGCTTTTAAACATCTCAGGGATGGTAAAAAGATACTTAAGACATGGGATTTTGTGAAGAACCGTGAATTTGTTTATGCTTACTCATCGCACGGGACATCAACCCTATCGTGTATTACCGGCATTTATAAAGGTATTCCTATAGGGCTGGCTACTGAATCCGAATTTCTTTTAGCACGTACAGAAATGAGTAACAGAGAGCCCTTGTCCGAAGAAGAAAACTGGCTGGCAGCAGCCGAATGGGCTGATAAGAACGGCGCCGACATTATCAGCAGTTCTTTGGGCTATACCTATCACCGTTATTTTACAAAGGATATGGACGGTAAAAAATCGCTCGTAACACGGGCAGCTAATATGGCTGCATCGAAGGGTATGCTGGTGATTAATTCTGCGGGTAATGAGGGCAACACCAAATGGAAATTCATAGGCGCCCCTGCCGATGCGGACAGCGTTTTATCCATAGGGGGTATTGCTCCCGAATCAAATTACAGAATTTCCTTTTCTTCGTACGGCCCTACTGCCGACAAACGTATGAAACCAAATGTTTGTGCTTTTGGTACTGCCTTTGTAGCCGGAAAAGTAGGCTTTACAACAGCCAGCGGCACTTCATTTTCCTGCCCCTTGATATCCGGTTTCGCTGCCTGTGCATGGCAAACACACAGAAACCTGACCAATATGGAATTATTCAAAGAAATTGAAAAGTCGGGCGACCTGTATCCTTATTTTGATTACGCTCATGGCTTTGGCGTTCCGCAAGCAGATTATTTTATTAAATGCAATACCAAAAGCGAAATCAGTAATATCCCGCCTTTCACTTACGAAGTTAAAGATGGTTTCCTTGAAGTTTCTATTACCGGTTTCCCTGAAGAAGACACCCTGAATGTAATAACGGATGAAAAAGAAGTCCTGCTTTATTACAATATTCAAAAGCCCGACAACTCCCTCAGATTTTATTACGTCATAGCTGTTTATTCGAAAAAACCCTTGCAAATTGACCTCAGCAAGGTACCTAAAGGCGATAAAATAAACCTGTTTTACAAAAGACATTTAGAAACCTATCAAAACTAAAAACATGAAAAGAATTATATTTTTACTGCCACTGCTCATTGCTGTACATATTGCCCTGGCTCAGGAGGTATTGCTTAAGCAGGACGTCGATAAGGATACCCTGGTAAGAAACGTGGGGCCTAATCTGAGACATTATCATCACACCTATTTCTCTTACGGGTTTGCAGCAATGCCATCGGAAAAGGGCGCCGATATTAAATATGGCAATTCTTCTTTTTTTGATTTCGGTTACAGGTATAAGCTTAAAATCTGCAATCATTATGCGGTAGGCACCGATTTCAACATGGGATTTTACTATTACAACATGATGCAGAATACATCAAAGGTTTTACCTGATACGCTGCTGAATGACAAAGAGAATTTTAATTTCAGCAACTTATCTCTCGGTTTGTATAACCGTATCAATTTTGGTAAACGTGGCAATTATGTGGGCAATTTTCTCGATTTAGGCGCATACGGACTTTTCAACTACAGCATGGTACATTTTACCAAAAACCACATGCCCGATAAAAGCATCGTTGAAACGAGAACCCGTAAACTTGGGTATTACAATATGCTTGGCTGGGGACTTACCGCACGGTTGGGATTCAACCGCTATATTATTACAGCCAATTACCGCATGAGTAACCTTTTCAAGACAAACTACAACTACCCCGAATTGTCGCGGCTTACCGTAGGATTCCAGATTGGTTTTTATTAAAATACCTCTGTTTTTTAAAAAATAAAAATACATTTGTCATTTTTTGCGTTATTAGATATATTTGAAATAACTTTTAAAACAAGGTAAAAAAGTTTCGTGTATATGCGTTTTGTGTCATTTTCATATTTTATATCGGTATTTCTACTTTTTTATATGTATGGCTATTCACAACCTGCCTCCAATTTTACAGATAAAAAAGGCTTAAAACAGGGGGCTTGGCAAGGATATTATCCCAATGGTAAATTGAAATACAAAGGGCAGTTTAAAGACGATAAACCGCAAGGCACTTTTGAATATTATTACGAAGACGGCAAAATAAAGAGTATCCTCAAATACAATACAGATGGAACATCAGCTTATGCTGTGCATTATTTCAATAATGAAAAAAAAATGTCGGAAGGAAAATATATTGACCAGAAAAAGGACAGTTTGTGGAAATACTACCATGAGGAAGGAATGCTCATCTCTGAAGAGAATTATGTAAACTTTAAAAAAAACGGCAACTGTAAAACCTATTATGCCGATGGCAAACTGAGTGAAGAAGCCGAATGGAAAGACGGCAAAAAAAACGGGAAATTCAGAAGTTACTATTCCGATGGCACCACCAAAGTAGAATCAAGCTACGACATGGACAAATTAAACGGACTATTTAAGTATTACTACCCCGAAAGCGGCAAAGTATTTATGTCCGGCATGTATAAAAATGACCTAAAAGATGGCATCTGGATGCATTTCGACGAAAAAGGCGTGGCCATAAGAAAAGAAGTTTGGAATGTTGGGGAACTGAAACTGCAAGAAGAATACACTAAAAAGAATGAGTAAAGGCAAAGTACTTGTTGCAATGAGCGGTGGTATTG
>JAKIYU010000261.1 GCA_022708385.1 Bacteroidota bacterium
TTAAAAAAGACAATAACGCCCTGCTTACCCTGCAGCTTGAACCTACGCCGGACATCCTGTATCAACTGGGCCAACACAAAAAGAAAGGACAAATTCTTGCAGGTTTTGCCCTCGAAACAGAGCATGAGCTGAGCAATGCCAAAAGCAAGCTCCAACGAAAAAACCTTGACTTTATCGTACTGAACAGTTTGAAAGATGAAGGCGCCGGTTTCGGAACAGCTACCAATAAAATAACCATAATTGATAAGAAAAGCACACTTAATTACCCGCTGAAAAGCAAAAAAGAAGTGGCCCTCGACATTGTGGCAAAAACTTATGAACTTATATCAGGCAACCCTAAAAAGTTAAAAAATAATTAGTAATCCAATACAAAAAACCAAAATATGAGGCGTTTTATTCCTTTGTTTTTTTTGTTCATCTTCCTGCTTACCAGGTCTCAGGCCCAGGAGTTACGTTGTGCGGTAAGTGTAACGGCGCCTTCCATTGCCGGTTCCGACAGAACGGTGTATGAGGTAATGCAACAAGCCCTCTACGAATTTATGAACTCGAGGCAGTGGACTAAGTACAAGTTTACCCAGGATGAAAGAATTGATGTAAATATACTGATAACCATACAGGATCGGATTTCGACAGATGAGTTTAAAGGCAACATGCAGATACAAGCCAGACGCCCGGTTTTTAAAACCTCTTATAACACCACTTTACTGAACCATATAGACAATGACATTCACTTTAAGTATGTGGAGCAACAACCTCTTGAATTTGCTGAAAATACGCACACATCAAACCTTACTTCACTTATGGCTTTTTACGCTTATATGGTGCTTGGCCTCGATTTTGACTCTTTTTCGAAAAACGGGGGCACACCCTATTATGAAAAAGCCCAGACTATTGTTATTACTGCCCAAAATGCATCCGAAAAAGGATGGAAAGCATTTGAAAGCCAGCGTAACCGTTACTGGTTTGTTGAAAACATGCTTAACTCACAGTACACCAATGTAAGAGACGCTATTTATACTTACCATCGGTTAGGGCTTGACCAAATGTACGATAACATAGAGAATGGCAGGGCTTCTGTGGTCATTGCTCTTGAAGCCTTACAAAAAGTACACAGGCAGAAACCGGGTTCCTACCTTATGCAAATATTTTTCAGCGCCAAGTCCGATGAGTTTGTCAACATTTTTACTGAGGCACCGCCCATGGATAAACCGCGTGTAGTGAATATACTGCGCGAAATTGACCCCACAAACACCAACAAGTATCAAAAGATACTTACCGGTAACAAATAAAGCTATACCATCATGAGCAAGGAAATTATTGAAAAAGCACAATTGTGGCTTATGGGCACTATTGACCCTGAAACAAAGCAACAGGTGCAACACCTCATCGAAAACGACATCCATGAGCTTACCGAGTGTTTTTACCGCAACCTTGAGTTCGGCACAGGCGGATTACGTGGCATTATGGGCGTAGGCACCAACCGTATGAATAAATATACAGTTGGCATGGCTACCCAGGGCCTTGCCAATTATATGAAAAAAACTTATCCTGGCCAGAAAGTGAAAGCGGCCATTGCTTTCGACACCCGCAACAACAGCCGTTTCTTTGCAGAGGTTACCGCCGACGTCCTTTCAGCCAACGATATTGAGGTTTATCTTTTCGACGACATCCACCCTACCCCGTTGTTGTCGTTTGCAGTAAGGGAGCTCAAATGCCATACAGGTATTGTTATAACTGCTTCGCATAATCCCAAGGAATACAACGGTTACAAGGTGTATTGGTCAGATGGCGGACAACTGATAGCACCCCACGACAAAAATGTCATTAATGAAGTGAACCTGATTAATGGTTTAAATGATGTCAATTTTAACAAGAAAAAGGAAAACATTATAAATATAGGTAAAACTATAGATGAAGCTTATGTGGCAAAAGTAAAAGCAGCTTCATTATCTCCTGCTATCATAAAACAAAACAACGGGCTGAAAATAGTTTATACACCTTTGCATGGCACAGGTGTTCACCTGGTACCCCGTTGCCTTAAAGAATATGGCTTCAGCAATATTATTCCGGTTGAGGCACAGTATATTTCGGACGGCAATTTCCCTACTGTGGAATACCCCAACCCTGAAGAAGCCAAAGCTTTGAACCTGGCTATTGAGAAAGCCCGTGCCGTAAACGCCGACATTGTCATGGCCACTGACCCTGATGCCGACCGCGTGGGTGTAGCCTGTAAAAACGATAAAGGAGAGTTCATTTTACTTAACGGCAACCAAACAGCATCTGTTCTGATTCATTACATACTACATACACTCAACGAAAAGAATGAGCTTAAAAATAACAATTTCATCGTTAAGACCATAGTTACCACTGAACTTCTTGCTGCTATTGCCCGTTACTACAAGGTTGAAATTTACGATGTGCTTACAGGTTTTAAGTATATTGCTGACCTCATAAAAAAATACGAAGGGCAAAAACAATTTATTGCCGGAGGCGAAGAGAGTTATGGTTACCTTATAGGCGACTTTGTGAGAGATAAAGATGCTGTCATTTCGTGTTGTTTTATTGCAGAAGCTGCTGCCTGGGCCGCAAGCCAGAACAAATCCTTTTACGACCTGTTGCTCGATGTCTATATGCAATACGGCTTCTATAAAGAGCATCTATTATCCATTACTAAAAAAGGTAGGGAAGGCTCTGAAGAAATTGCCCTGATGATGCAAAACTATAGAAATACACCACCCACTGAAATTAATGGTTTAAAAGTGACCGAAATATACGACTACAAAAACAGTATCACTACAAAGCTTGCCAGCGGAGTTACTTCTGTTATTGACTTGCCAAAATCGGATGTTCTGCAGTTTGTTCTCGCCGACGACACCAAAATAACAATACGTCCGTCGGGTACTGAACCAAAAATTAAATTCTACTTCAGCGTTAAAGCACAGTTGAACAGCAAGGCGGATTTTGACACCGTGAACTTGCTGGTTGATAAAAGAATAAAAGATATTATTGCAAGTATGAAACTTAGCTAATGGTATCCTGCAAAACATACGGCTCAAGCAGATATTTTAAATCGTCCCTTTTAGCTTTTTTTTGCCTGTTACAATTTATCGTTGCAGCCCAGACCATTCCAGCATGGCGCACTGTTAACTGGCGCGATTCAGGCAACAGCTTTGACTTCGGCAATATTACCGATAGTGTTAATGTAATGAATTTTGGTGCCCTGGCCGATGGCATAACAGATGACTTTCAAGCTGTTATGGATGCCATCAGTTCTTTCAACGGGCAGGCAGGCATGGTATATTTTCCTCCCGGAACCTATTTAATCGGCAGCACATTAGTTTTACCCGACAGTATTATTTTAAAAGGAAGCGGTGCAGGTTCAAGCCTCCTGAAGTTTAATACAGGCGAGAACCAGAATGGCATTCAGATAGCGGGTACACCTTCAGCCACGTTTTACAATGTTACAGGCGGCTGCATCAAAAATTCCCAGCAACTCACACTATCCGACAGCAGTGTGTTTGAAGCAGGTAATTATGCCGAGCTGCTGCAAGACGGTACACAACACATGACATCAAGCTGGGCCATGAACTGCCTGGGCCAAATAGTCAAAATTGATTCGGTGAATGGGTATGATATATTTCTTTCGAAACCGCTGAGGATGGATTACCAGCCTTCCCTTAACCCACGCATACGCAAAATTCTCCCTAAGCACACCATAGCTGTACATTGTTTAAAAATTCAAAACCTTAACCCTACTGTAAGCCAGACCTCAAATATCTTTTTGAATTATGCCAGAGATTGCGAAATCAAAGGCGTAGAAAGTAACAAATGCAACTTTTCGCATATCGAAATCAACAAATCAACCGATATCACGGTAAGGAATTCATTCTTGCATCACGGTCACAGTTACGGAGATGGTGGCAGGGCTTATGGCGTGTGTGTTCAAGCTACAAGCGGAGAATGCCTTACAGTAAACAACATTTTCGACAGTTTGCGGCACGCCATG
>JAKIYU010000262.1 GCA_022708385.1 Bacteroidota bacterium
TAAAGCTGATGAAACCTATGACGATAAGCAGGGTTAGTTTTAATTGGGTACTCATAATAAGGATTGTTTATTTCCATTTTATCCAGGCAGCATCGTCGGTGTCGGCTTTAAAACGTTTGAAGAAATCAGTGTGTTTTCAGGAGCTGTAGGTTTCTTGCTAAAAAAAGTTATAGTGCCGCCGCAGATATGCCCGTAATTCACATGGGCTTTGCCCTTATCAGTAATGGCTATACTGACGTCACCAATGGTGGGGTTGCTGTGTGAGGAATGCAGGAAAATGTCAATTCGGGATTTGTCGGGAAAGGTAATGCGTGCATCTCTTATAAAGTTGTAGAAGCAGTTTGTAAAATCAGGTGTTTCATTGATTTCAGGTTCAACAACGGGGAGGACGTAAAGGCCGCTTTTTTTAATTTCATTAATTTTGTTTTGAATCCAGACTTTGCGTGTGTCTATGTTTACGTTGTAATTGCCATGCTGGGCATAAAGGGTATAAGAAATAGGGATAAAGAAGCAAAAGAATAGCAACTTTTTCATAATGTGGTGTGTTAATCTGAAGTATGTGCGCAATCTAAAGGTTCGATATGGGCGGTGGCAGTTATACTAAATTCCTGATGGATAATATTTTCTATAATCGTGGCAATACTATGAGCTTCTATAATACTCAGGTTGTTGTCCAGTTTTATATGAAAGGTAAGTTCCTGATGGTTTGTGTAGTTGTGAATATGAAAGTGGTGCAGCTGCAGGTTGCCATAAGGCAGTCGGTTTGCCGTTTCAATTATTTTATCTACAAGTAATTTGTCGGGTTCTTCCCCAAGCAGTTTAGCAATGGCTTCTCTAGCAATTTTGTAGGTGGCATAAAAGAGCATGATGGCAATGATAATACCGAGCAAACCATCTATCCACCAGAATTTTTTGGCGAAAAGGATACCAATAAGGACCACTATCGAAGAAAGGGCATCGGAACGGTGATGCCAACCATCGGCTTTAACGCTTAGGTTCTGTGTTTTACGAGCAATATAAAAAGCATATTGGGCGAGGGCTTCTTTGACCCCTACAGAGGTTACGGTAACTATGATGGCCAGGGTTCCAAAAACAGTAGCTTCTTTGTGACGGAGATGGATAATAGAGTCTTTAAAAAAGTCGTAAGCAACTATGGCCAGGATAAAAGCTATAATGAGCGCGGCAATCTGCTCCCACCGGCCATGCCCAAATGGATGTTCTTTGTCGGGTTTGCGTGAGGATAGTCTGGTGGCGATAACGATCACGATTGAACTTATAGAATCGGAAAGGGTGTGCCAGGCGTCGGCCATAAGCGCAATAGATCCGGTGACCAGCCCTGCCCAGTATTTTAATGCGAATAATAGAGAATTGATTAGGATTGAAACCCAACCTGCCTGATAACCGGCTCTAACTTTATCCATAATAATTTATTAAAAGACGTGGATTGTGTTCAAAATTAAAAATAAATAGGCAAAATTATCAAGGTTCTTTGCTCGAATTTCTTTTTCTTTCCTTTTCCAGTTCCTCTTTCGACCATGATTCTTTACAAGAATCGCAATAATCAGTAAATGCACAGTCGGGGCACCACCCGCTGCAAAAATCAATGACCCAGCCGGGCATAGTGGGGAAACCTTCTTTAAACATGTCGCGAATTTCGGTATATATCAACCCTACAGGTACGCCTTTACCAGGTATGCTCACACTTATTCTTTTAGCCAATAAGGCATTGAAAATGGCAATAAGCAATTTTTGCATTTGCATTTTATTCAGTCTTTCAGCAGGAGGCAGTTGTTCATAGCTAATATTCAACAATTGTTCGGAAGGTACCCTGGGTGCTAGTTCAAGTTGTAGCATTACCCTTTCAAAATCTTCATAAGAAGTGCCAAAGTCAGGTTCAGGTATAGGATTCGCTTCTATTTCAGCAAGATCTTCTATAAGTTGTTGTATGTATTTATCCATGGTGCTATAAATATTTTATTTTATGATAGCCTTTTAAATGATATTAGGACATTATTCGCCGTTTAATGTTATTACTACTTGCCTGCTGCCTGCCCTGTTGCGATGCTCGCATAAATATATGCCCTGCCATGTGCCAAGATTAAACCGGCCATTGGTAACGGGTATTGTCAGCGAAGCGCCCAGGAGGCTGCATTTGATATGGGCAGGCATGTCGTCGGAGCCTTCGCAGCAGTGCCTGTAATAAGGGGCGTTTTCAGGTGCTGTTTTGCTGAAGTGCGTTTCCAGGTCGGTCTGCACATCAGGGTCAGCATTTTCGTTGAGAGTGAGCGAAGCGGATGTGTGTTTGATAAACAAGTGTGCAAGGCCTGTTTTGATGGTTTTTAGTTCCGGAATATTAGCTTCTATCTCTGCGGTTATAAGGTGGAACCCGCGGGTGCGGGGTTTTAGCGACAGGGTCTTCTGGTGCCACATGGGAAAGTTTTTTTGTAAAAATAGAATAAAATATTCAAATTTTGTATTATTTTGTGGGTTTAATAAACACTTTTAAATGAAAAAAATCAGTACTTTTTATTTCCGGTGCCTGTTTTGCCCAGGTGTTGTTTCCTGTTGGCATTATAGACTCACTTTCGGCTGAGGCTGAAACCAAAATGCAGTGCACAGCAAGCCTGTCGATGACCCCTTTTGTGCCCGGGAGCAGTTGTCCTGCAGAGGCTTTCAGGGTTTTTAAAAAATTCAGGGGACTAAATCCTGAGATGTTGCACGGTGCCGCGTCTAAATCGACGGATACCCTTTTTGTAGGTCTGACAGCGGGGGATTCACTTCACATTACCGGGGCATTTACCAACAACGGCCCTGTGGTCGTTATTGGAGACGGCATATTGGTTTTCGATAATGCACAGGCATTGATTAACGGTGATATCATAGTCTGGGGCGCCGATGCCCGCCTCGAAATCATTGGTTCCACCATCAGCAGCCCTCAGGCTTACATTTACCAGCGCAGCATGGTGGTTGCCGGTCATGGGCGCGTAAGCATTGAAAATTCAGTGCTCGATTATTCTGGAATGTCCCACAATCTGTCGTGTCGGACAGTGCACATGTGATCTGGCAGAATGTCACCAAATATGGTTTTACCACTTGTGGCTTGTGGGACAGGGGCGAAATAAACATCAATGGTACACCCCAGGCACATTTGCCCATGCCCATACGGTGCTTATATGGCATCATATCCCTGACACGGCGGTGTTTAATACAACATTCCCTGCAGGTGACACCCTGCCGGCTTTTCAACTGGACAGCGCTACAGCAGGCTTGCAGTATATATATTATCAGTACGGCCTCGACAGTTGCACCGATGTGATGTGGGGCCTAATGCCTGAGCCCGGCAGCCAGACACAGATTTCCAATTCGGAGCTGCGCACCATTGGGCTGTGGTTTAAGAACCAGCCGGCTTTCCAGGTGTCAGGGTTGGTCAATAACACGCAGTATGCCAACTTTACGGCACCCTTGAACGACAGGAGCCTGGTATTGGTCAATACCTTTGTACGCACGTGGAGTATGTATATATTCGACAATGCACAGGGTCATGTGGATAATTGCATAGCAGGAGAGATAGGCGTTATGGGCAATGGGGATGTGGAAGTGAACAATACCCTGACGGACGGCTCCGGGGGGTATGTGTTTTCGGAGGGCACCTCCAAAATGATTTATAGTTTTTCTTACCTCAACTGCGATTTCCAATCGAAGGACAATGCTTTTGCTTTTCTGGCTTATGGTGCTCAAAACTGGGGGCGGAGCATTGCGCTGGATAAATCAATTATGTTTGTTATTCAGTCGAACCTTACGGACCTTCCCGAAATGTACAACGATGCCATGGTGTGGTATGTAAAGCTGGAGGGCAGTGCCAATCTGATAGCCGATGCAGTTAACCCGGTAACAGGTTCATAATAAACCGCTATCAAAAGTATCATTATAAATAAGATATTTTTGTTAATTTTTTGATACTTTCTTTATTTGCAGTAAAATCATTAATTGCGTACATTAAATG
>JAKIYU010000017.1 GCA_022708385.1 Bacteroidota bacterium
TGGCGTGGCGAAGTAGATAAATACACCTGGGTGGATACAGGTTCCTCTTTTTTACCATCCGATATGCTTGCCGCTTTTTTATTTGCCCAACTTGAGAACATTGAAGCTGTACAATCTAAAAGAAAACATATTTGGAACCAGTATTATGAAAGACTTAAGCCGCTGGGAAATAAAGGTTTAATAAAGTTGCCCGTATTACTACCTTATGCTACAAATAACGCAAACATGTTTTATATAATTTGCAAATCATATTCACAAAGGCAAGATTTAATAAGCTATCTTAAAAAATTTGGGATAGGCACCGCATTTCATTACCATTCCCTGCATAAATCAGATTTTTGCAAAGATGAATATAACGGAAAATCATTACCCAATAGTGATTCTTTTAGCAATAAACTGCTTAGATTGCCTTTTTATTATGATTTAAAAAATGAAGAAATCGTGTATATTACAAATGTAATGAACGATTATTTTGTTAAATATAATTAACATTCAATGTGGTGGCACTAAAACACTAAAATTGTAGCCAATTTTTAGGTATTAAATCAGCTGTGCTTAGCCTTTCGGTAACAAACCATTTTTGGGGAGTTATAACAATATTATTGGAGTTTTCATTAAGCCATGCACCCCACCAACTAAAAGTACTGTTGGCTATGATGTTGTGTTTGCAATGACTCATCAAATATAAACATACTACAGAGGAACTGTCTATAAAGGTGCAATTATGTATTGTGCTAAAACGAGATTTAACCCATTCAATATCATCAGAAAAAATATAAAAAAAGGGGGTAAAAATATTTTCTTTAATGTATGCTATTGCGCTATTGTAGTAGTTCAAATCGAGTTGTGCATATATTTCTAAATTCTTTGGATTGCTTACATAATCTCCTCGCCTAACATGAATAGAAACTGAATCGGTATTTTGTATATTTACTAAGTGTTTCTTTTCATTTTCATTTAATTGGGTTTTTAATGTAAGGTCGTTTAGAAGAACATTTCTAATGTTTTCAAAGTACTTAGGGCTTTGCCAATAACCATCTATATATGTGTTATTCCGGCAATTCAATATGTTTTTGTCGAAGCTGAAAGTCTTTTCTTTTACATAGTTTTGCTTGTAATATGGTTTCATGTATTGAAACCGCCAATAAATTGATTTATATACTCCCTTTAGGCAACTCCTTTTGATTTCGTTGATTTCCTCTATTGTTGCTATACCGGCATTAATGCCAAAATCAGAAAGACCAAATTTCCTGTATGTGACGTTGGCCTGTTCTTTTTCAAAAATACTAGTATCTAGTTTAAGATTTGTATTATGTTTTAAGGCTAAAACTCTTCCCAAAGCATATTGAAAAAGCTGATTGCCAAGTCCGCCGTAGATTTTTACAATAATCATATTTTAATTGATAAATCAGGTTTAATAATTATTGATTATTTCAACATACAACTGAGTAGCTAAATAAATATTCTTCTCAATTTACAAAAAGAATTTTTCTAAGAATATACATAAGATCTTTATAGTTAGTAAGATTATTGGGATTCTTTCTGATGGCTTTAATAATTAAACGAATGGCCCTTTTCTTCAATCCCTCATGATAATACTTGGCCGCCATCTCTCTGTAATAAAGTGAGGGGTCATCGATATAAGGTTTCTTTAAACCATCAAGGTATTTGTTAAGCTCCGTGTGGTCTTGCTTTTCAAGGTCATCGGTGCCGGTTTGCCTGCGTTGGTTTACAAGGAATCCTACTATCCGGTAGCTGAATTTCTTATTCAGATTGTCCGACCTGTCGCCGGTAATGGAATTGGGGTTATATCTGTAAAAATAAAGTGGCTTTTGAATATTAACAAGCCCGAACTTTTCCATAATCAGGTATGTCCAGTAATAGTCCTCGGCGCCCATGCGGTCAAAATAGAGGTTGTATCCCCCTATAACACTGTAAACTTCCCTTGTAAAAAGATAGCTGTTAGGGATTACAGGAAAATAACCCGGAATGTCCTTCAGTATGTCTTCGTGTTTGAGTGGATAATGAGAACAGAACATTTCATTATTTTTGGTATCTATGGCTGTAAGGTTGCATCCAACAGCGCCGAGAGATGCATCCGACTGAAGCACCTGAAGCTGAAGTTCAAACCGGTCGGGTGTTGATAAGTCGTCGGCATCCTGAAACGCAATATAGTCTCCTTTTGCTTTTTCGAAAAGTTTATTGCATGTTTTTAGGTAGCCCATGTTTGAGTTATTATGGTAAGTCTTGATGCGGACATCATTATACGCATCTATAATCTGGCGTGTGCTGTCTTTAGAAGCATCATCAGCAATAAGCAATTCTATGTTTTTATGTGTTTGATTAAGTACACAATCAATGGCTGTTTTGATGTATTTGTCAGCATTGTAAGCGGGCATAATTACCGATATTAACGGCTCGTGTTTAAATGTGCTCATCTCTTACTTGTTTCTGTATGCAAGTGTTTTCATGTATAATTTGAGCAATAACCTGAGAACTACGTTTTTTACATCCTTAAAATTATTCAAATATAATAAAACTTCCAAAATCTTAAAACATGAAAAAATCTTAATGTTTGGAAACTCATCCCAGTCCTGGTCACCCAAAGTTAATAATGCTTTGGTGTCTTTATTAATGTTTGCTGCTGCATTTTTGTTTGTATATATTATTAAACCGTTCTCGTCAATTTTAATGTATCCCAAATTTTTTAGTGTATTAATAGTTTTGATGTTGCTCGAAGCAACCATTATTTGGTTAATACCCTGAAGTTTCAAATGGTCTTCTGTCCTTAATATCATCGACTGAATAAGCGATATATCATCAGTTTTGCACAGAATTTCAAGTATAATAGCTCCTTTGGGAGTTGCCTCTTCTGTAATTCTGTATATTGTCAAACCTGTTAGTTCATGTTCTTTGTTGTATGCTCTTATACAAAGGTGTTGAGTAAAAGGTTGGTCTTTGTAGCGCCAGTTTAAATAGGGCGCATTTCTTTCAACTGCTAAGTCATAATCAAGTCTCAGCTTTTCCCATAACACGCTTTCTTCATTCCCGAAAACTGCATTTTGAGGTTCATCGATAATAAAATTTGACTTTATGTGCCCTTTTTTGTTGCTTTTTTGAATTAGTGATACAAGTAAAGAGGTAAAATTTTTCTCAAAAGCTATTTTCTTAATCAACACTTCTGAAACAGGACCTTTTCTTGCACCTAGTTTTATTTTTATCTGCCTGTTGGCTTCGCTCATTGATAAACTGGCAAATATTTCGGCATTATCCTGATTAATTTTTTGAAGTTTTATGCCAATTCCTTTACCCCTGTGTTCTGGGAAAACTATGGTGTCAACACTCCATGATAATCTATAGGTGCTGTCGTAAAGTTTAAACGCTACATTACTGGCTGCTGTGTGGCCAATAATATTGCCTTGCTCATTAATTGCAATAAAAAGGGGCAGTTTGTTTTCTTCACACAAGTCATATTGCTTATAATGCCACTGCCATCTTTCCGGATATTTATATTTTGATTTATTCCCAAAAGCCTTCTCGTAGAAAACTTTTAGTTTTTCAATATCTTCAGTCGTTGCCTGCCTTACTATAAACTCATTCATTCTTGTGCGATTAATCAGTAACAACTCTCTTAAAGCCATGCTGGCTGAATTGCTTTATTCCTTTAAATAAGTATGTCAGATTCATTTCGGTTATCCCTTCAGGAATACTTATTCTGGGCAAACATTCCAAATGCTTTCCGTGTCCCGAAAAAAGATTTGAATGTCTTGTTGTTACGCAAGTTCTAAAGTTTAGTTTTTTCAATATATCAAATTCTCTTTTACCAACTTCCTCCTGCCCACCATAAGGATAAGCAAAATGCCAAATTTCTTTTTTAATGTGTTTTTCAATCAGTTTTTTGGATATGATTATTTCATTTATAATCTCATTTTCAGACATTTGTTTAAATACTGGGTGGCTTATTGTGTGAGTGCCTATACTTAACAGTGCGCTTTTTGCCATCTCCGATATTTGTTGCCAGTTGAGTAAATGTGTGTTGTTGAAATCATTATTCAGGGCATCAAAATCCAACTCATTTATATTGAAAAGATGCTTGAGGTCTTTAATATAATCGATGTGATTTATTATGATCAAGCGCCTTATTTCTTTAAACGCCTTTTGCTTATCTTCATTAGTTTTACAATTAAGTGTTACTATTCTGTCTGATTTTGGAAATAAAAATTGATCTCGTTTATTAAACAAATATTCGAGTAAATACCACCACAATACGGCCTTTCTGTCTGGGAAATCAGTGGTAATATATACACACATGGGGATAGACAAATCTGTAAGTATAGGATATGCATATTTATAATTGTCGTAATAGCCGTCGTCAAATGTAAAAGCAACAACTTTTGGAATTCTTCTTTTTTTACTTGAAAGGATTTCGTATATCTCATCAAGACTAACAAATGAATATCTGTTTGCTTTGTAAGTATTAATTAATCGAGTTAAAAAATCGGGGCTTACTTCCAGTGATTTGTTCTCAGGAATCGAAAATACTGATTTAGGCATTACCCTGTGAAAAGTAATTATATGACCTGCCCCACTGAAAATCTTTTCAGAAAAATAGCCGTTCGTTTTTACAAAAAAGCCTAATATTTTACTTTTAATATAACTATTCATTTCAGGCTTTTAGTTATTAATATTACGGCTGTATTTATATTTCACAAGTGCTTTACACAAGAATTTGAATATCAAAAATACAGATGTTTTATTGATTTTTTTTGCCTCAGAGTTTTGATATTGATTATAAACAGCATATCCTGCATGTGTAGCTACAGAGCATATTTCCCAATATTTTTTTGCAAAGAATTTATTAAAAAGCTCTTCTTTATAAAGGGCTTTTTGTTTATTGGCAATTATTAATTTATCGAAAAAACCTATCAAAGAAGTGATGTCTTCATTAGTTTGCGGCAATTTGTTTTCAACGAAATCATCAAATAACCTTACTTCGTTATTATTGGCATTAATACCTAGTTTTTTAAAAGTTTGTTTCTGATCTTTGAAGATATTTCAAGTTGTACAGGGGTGAATTTTTTTGAAATCTGCTCGGGGTGAGTCCTTTTGTAAACAAGTATTTCAGGCAATATTGACAATTTTGTTACTTCTGCCATTTTATTCCATAAGGCGTAATCTTCGGCATGTATGTATTCTTTTTCAAATACAAGGTTGTTGTCTGTGAGAACCGACTTGCGTATGAGGGCGGCAGGGTGGGGGAAATGGGTGTCGAAAAAAAGTTTGAACTTTATCTCATCATGCGTTGTCTTAAAATGTACATCGTAATTATTCTCCAATCCTACTGTCCTGATATATGAGCCTAATAAACCCACTTCGGGGTGTGCTTCCATATATGCATACTGCTTTTCGAGCCTTTGGGGCAGCGAAATATCGTCGGCATCCATCCGGGCAATATATTTGCCTTTTGCCAGTTCTATACCTTTGTTCAATGTGGCAATAAGCTTAAGATTTTCCTCATTATTAATTAACCTGATACGGCTATCGGTATAAGATTTAATTATTTCCAGGCTGCCATCGGTTGATCCATCATTTATAATAAGAAATTCAAAATCCCTGAAAGTTTGTCCCAATATGCTTTCTATAGCCTCAGCGAGATACTTCTCAGCATTATAAACAGGCATTAAAACAGTAACCTTAATATTATTCAAGCGACAGTATATTTGTTAATTGTTTTTCAAATTCAATAATATCAACTTCCAGATGAAATGTGTGTAATTCGGTATTATAATAGTACTTCCGGTGGCTGTATGCGGCCATGTTATTTGCACTCTTTTTTTTACAAAAATAATAATAATATTTGTGCTTTAAACAACCTGCCAAACGCCAGTAAACAAGGCTGTGGTGAGTTTTCGAAACTTCGGGTTGCGGCATGAGCTCAATAATGCTGCCTCCTTCCGGCATAAAAAGCATATTAGTTATCCCGGAGCCATGAACACCAGCCAGGCACCTGCAATGCTGCATAATTGAAACCTGCTCAAGAAATGTATAGTCCTCAAAGTCTATTGCTGTAAATCCGTATCTTTGAAGTTTTTCAATAAGGGCCTCTTCGTTTACTATGCTTCTGCGCTCAGCCTGCCTTCTCGAAATAAATAACCTTTTGCTTTTAACAGGGGCTTCAGTTTGATGTTTTTGGATGTAATTAGTAAAGTGTGCTCTTATTTTATGAAGCACAGTTGGTTCATAGTGCGTGCAGTATCTTTTATGTGTAATGTAATTGATGTGCTTAAAACCGATAATGCTGTTGTTGGGAAAATATTCGGTTTTAACGTTTGAAAATGTCAAAAGAGTTTCATTAACAAATTTTGACTCCTTAAGCGTTTCCGGAAGCACCAGCGTGTATTTTTTGCTATCTTCCTCCGGTAAAGAGAAGTACCGGTACAGCGTTTCCGTTATCCAATGGTAATAATTAAACCAATGATGAATAAGCAGATAATTTTGCGGGTCATTTGCCTGAATTATATTACCATCCTTGCGAAATTTATTGCTTATATAGTTTTCAAACACCATTTCAGTGTACGACTTAAGTATTTTAATATTTCTCTTATCCAGCTTGCCGTGAATGGAATCGCTTAAGATATGCAATTTTTTGAAAACAATGCCAAATTCCGTGGCCAGAAAAACATGACAGTTATTTATGGTTTTTAGGAGTAATGGCTTTGAAATAAAATAATCTCTGTTAAGGAAATATTTCTCATCTGCTTTTTCCAAATTCACAGGAAGCGCTATTTGGTAATAAAAGGGTTTATAACAGGGAATTCTTGAAACGAAAAACTTGCGTATCCGCAATACGGAATGCCTTTCACGAATGATGTTTGCAATGCCGAGAACAAAAAAAAGGATTTGGTTATGAACAGCTTTAATAAAATAATTAAAAAGGGTAGCTGCTATTTCTGTTTTACGTGAACTGTTTTTTCTGATGTCCTTTCTGAATAATAAAAGGGCAAAAAGAATTAACCTGAAAAATAAAATTTTTTCAAAAGCTTTTATTATCCTTTGTTTGATGGATAAGGGCATGAATCAGACAATAATTTCAAACAAAAGTAATAAATGTTCAGCTATTCTGAAATCTTTGTTATTTTTATGAAAAATTAGAACAATGAAACTTGTTTCGGTTATTATTCCCTGTTTTAATGAAGCGGAAAATATATTTGCTTTGGTGTCGGAATTACGAAACCTGCCGGATAAGTATACTTACGAAATAATTTTTATTGATGATGGCAGTACGGATAACACCCTGATGGAAATAATGAAGGCAGCAGAATGTAACCCGGATGTCAGATATGTTTCTTTTTCGCGTAATTTTGGCCACCAAAATGCACTAAAGGCCGGATTTGATCATGCCTCGGGCGATTGTGTCGTAATGATGGACGCCGATTTGCAACATACTTCTGCTACCATTAATGAATTACTCAAAAAATGGGAGGACGGCTATGAAATTGTTTTGGCTAAAGATAAGGTGCGGCAATCTAATTCCTTTTTTAAAAAAGTCACATCAAAACTTTTTTATAAAATTTTTTCAGCCCTGTCGGGGATAAACGAGGCATTTATGGGAAGTGACTTCCGGCTTATTGACAGGTCTGTCGTAGCTGTATTGGTTAATGACATTAAAGAGTACCATCTTTTTTACAGGGGCATAATTAACTGGTTGGGTTTCAAACAATGTGTCGTGGATTATGCTTCAGCAAAAAGGTTAAACGGCAGAACCAAATACAGTTTAAAAAAAATGTTTTCCCTCGCTTTAAATGGCACAACTTCTTTTACCGTCAAACCGCTCCGCTTGATAATAATAACAGGCTTTGTAATTTCATTTTTTGCTTTTTGCTATGGTATTTACGCGTTGTACGTCTTTCTTTTTACCGATAAAGCCATAACAGGTTGGACTTCAGTAATTTTAAGTATTCTGCTGATAGGCGGTTTACAACTCTTTTTCTTGGGCATTATTGGAGAATACCTCGGCAAAATGTTTTTCGAAGTAAAAAAAAGGCCGCATTACCTTATCAGAACTAAGAATTTTTAATGCACCTTACACTGAAACCAATGGTTTTGCTGAAAAATGTCTTGTCTATAGCACTACCTGCTTTAATTAAACTCATGGTATAAGCATAACTGTTGCTGCTGTATTCGGTCGAAGTCCAGAAATCGGTTTTGTTGTTAATGCCGTCAAAACTTCCGCTAAATAGCCTCTGACCTGCCAGAAGCGCCGAAAAACCGCTCGTATTTGTCGCACCGCTTCCGTTATTGGTACTCTGAAGTGTTAAGCCATTTATACCGCTTTGTGCGGTCAGGGTTTCTATTTCACTTCTTTTGGGAATATGCCAGCCACTCGGACATATACCCTGCGAACCCTCAGTATTGCTGTATTTCATTATTTCATTCCACGCGTAAAGCCCCCCAAACTGATTACAATTGGCCACGTCGTCGTTATAACAGTATTTCTCAACAACATTATTGTCGGTAGGGGTGGCCTGCCCATCTATTCTTGTGCCTAACTTCAGGTTCTCCTTAAGCCAGCACTGATTGCCAATGGCAATGGTGTTGTAGGAATTGTTTTCGGTATCCGAAACGGTGGTTATGCCACCACAGGGCTGAGGCGTTTCGTCATTATTGTCGCCATTGTCATCTGTTTTATCTTTCTTGCAGGCCCCTGTAAGCATAACGATTATTACCGGACACCAAATCATTTTTTTAAATTGTATTCTCATGAGATTTTTTTTTCAAAAATATAAAAAATTATATTCGATAATGAAAAAATAGCAGTCCTGAATTAATTATTAATTTTGTACGAAATAATTCTTGTAATGACTTTTGACGAATATAATGACAAAGAAAACAGCATACCCGATTTTCAAAGATATTATCAGCTCCACAGTCAGGTAAAAGAGGCGCAATCCACTTCTAAATACATTTATCTGGAAATTGATGAACTTGAAGATGCAGTTTCTTTTTTTATTGATGAAGAAATATATGAAAATGCTGGCGAATTGCTGCAATATGCTCTTGAGATATATCCTGATGTGGCGGCCTTTATGCTGCTGAAAGCCGAATTGTTAATTATACATAAGAAGTTCGATGCAGCCCGTGCTTTAATTAATGAAGTCGAAAAAAAAGAGCCCTACCTTACCAATATTTATGTGCTGAGAGCAGCCTCGTTTGAAGCAGAAAATGACGAAGCCAAAGCCCTTTTGGAATACAACAAAGCACTCGAAAATGATGTGGATGAACCCGAAATCATTTTTGAGGAAATGGGCTATTTCTTTTTCGCTAAAGCTGATTTTAAAAGTGCCCTGGACTGCTTTGACAAATATATCGCTATTGATAATGAAAACAGGTCTGTCTTTGATATGATTACCAATATCTTCATCGAAACCCAGAGCATTGTGGATGGTTTGATTTTTTTCGAAGATTATACATCCAGGTACCCCGACTGCCCCTATGGCTGGTTTTCACTGGCCCGCCTTTTTGAAACAGATAAACAATTTGCCAAAGCCGTTAAAACTTACGAAAATGGTTTACGCATTGATGATACGCATACCGATGCAATTCTAAGTGTACTCAACTGCCTCAGAAATCTTAAAGATTTTAAACGTATCATAAAAATTTGCAATTACTATAATGATTTCAACTACCCCATTTTCAGGGTCGAAAAGGCCGAAACTTATTTAGAAATGGACGAAATGGAGCTTGCCAGAACAGAATATACGGACATATACGAAAAAAATCCTGAAAATACAGACGCTATTGTAGGCATTGCAAATATTTTTAAACTTGAAGGCTATTTCGATAAAGCGCTGAATTTTATCAATTCAGCTTTGATAAAAGATGAAAACAATGTGGTGTTGCTGATTAATAAAGCATTCCTTCTCAAAGATGCCGGTGATTTTGATTCAGCCATCGAACTGTTCGAAAAAATAATTTCCCTCGAATTTGTCGGCGATGTGAGCAAAATTTATTTCCACCTTGCCGAAACGTATTTATTTACAGAAAATATACCATCAGCTATAAATGTACTTACTGATGCCCTCGATAACTACGAAAATGAACCTGATATAATGTTCCTTTTAGCGGCTTGTTATTTTCTGAACGGTGATGACGAAAATGCCCTTACTGTTTTTGAAGAGGCTATGTTATGCGATGCCGATTGCAGTAGAGTATTTTTCAGTAAAGTCCCCGAAGCCCTTAATGATAATATGATTTTGGAAATAATGAAAAAGAATGGGTTGCTCTGATAGTGATTATTTTATAAAAAAAAATAAAAAAAAACTTTTGTTTGATTTATTTTAATTATTATTGCATAAAAATTTGTAACGATTTATTGGTATTTTAAGTATAAAAGGATAAATAAATACTAATTTAAACAAAAGTATTGATTTTCAGGTATTTAATGTCGTAACATATAGGTAAAAAAAATATGAGATATCTCAAGAAGTGGTACATATTATTATTAATACTTTATATTTCTTTGAGCTTGTTTTCTTCCTGCTCAAGAAATTACAGGTATAAAAGAATGCTTAAAAGAAGAAAATCTGCTTCAACAAAACGTTATAAATCGTATCACCAAAGAAAAATTAAGAAAAAGACCATACCTATTAATAGAAATTATATTATTAAAAAGCAAAAAAGCCGTCCACCCAGAGGACCTTACAGGTAGAATTTGGTCTTCCCTGAAAAAAATAAAAAGATTGGTTGATGTAATTTACAACCAATCTCTTTTTTATTTAAAATAACAACATTCTAAAAATTAAGTATTTTTGCGGGTAAATTCATAACCCTGTTAAAGGTGTGATGAATTCTAATTAAATCATTATTCTTTAACTTATATTTGAAATAAAATTTATATGAAAAAAGTTCTTATTCTCGGCGCAGGAATGGTTGTTAAACCCATAGTTGTTTATTTGTTGAAAAAAGGTTTCAATGTTACAGTGGCTACCCGTACAAAGTCAAAAGCAGAAGAAATGATAGGCTCTTACCCCAATGGAAATGCAGTGTCATGGACTGTTGAAGATGAGCCTGCTCTTGACAAATTAATTGCAGCACATGATATTGCTGTCAGCCTGTTACCTTATGCACATCACCTGCTTGTGGCAAAATATTGCCTTAAACATAAGAAAAACATGGTTACAACTTCCTATGTCAAGCCCGAAATGAGAGCTCTCGATGCCCAGGCCAAAGAAGCTGGTGTAATCATCCTGAACGAATTGGGACTGGACCCAGGTATTGACCACATGTCGGCCATGCGTATCATTGACAATGTGCACAACAAGGGCGGAAAAATTGAAAGCTTTTTTTCTCTGTGCGGTGCCCTGCCTGCACCCGAAGCTGCAAATAATCCTTTCAAATATAAATTTTCGTGGAGCCCCAAAGGTGTAGTGATGGCCGGCAATAACGATGGAAAGTTTTTGAAAAATAATGAAGCCGTTTATATCCCCACCGAAAACCTTTTTAAAAACCCATTGACAACCAATTTTCCCTCTGTCGGAATGCTCGATATTTACCCCAACAGAGACTCTCTCCCGTACATTGATTTATATGGCATACCTGAAACAAAAACTATGTTCAGGGGTACTTTCAGATATAAGGGATGGTGCGAAACAATTGACGCCATGAAAGCACTCAGACTCATTTCAAACGATAAATACGACTTGAATGGCAAAACATACGCTGATTTAATGGCGCTGCTTATCGGCCAGAATTCATCTGAAAATATTAAAGCAAAAACTGCAGCGTTCCTCAAACTGCCTGTGGATGCCTATGCCCTGAATGCTATTGAATGGCTTGGATTATTCGATAACAAAAACATGAACAGAAGAGAAGATTCATCCTTTGAAATTACTTCCGACCTTATGATTGAAAAAATGATGATTGGCAGGGACGAAAGAGATATGGTTGTGATGCAACATGTATTTGTGGCTTCTTACCCCGATGGCAAAAAAGAAGTGATTAAATCCAGAATGCTCGATTTCGGAACCCTGGCCACCGATACTGCCATAGCACGTACCGTTGCATTGCCCGCTGCCATAGGTGTGGAAATGATCCTGGCCGGACAGATCGATGTTAAAGGCGTCTATATCCCTGTGATTCCTCAAATTTATAATCCCATACTCAACCAACTCGAACAAATTGGCATTGCCATGATTGAAGAATATGGATTACCTTTAAGCGAGAATTTGTAATATTTTTCGTATTTTTATTGAATTAATTAAAAAACTATTTATATGCTTGATGTTAAAACTAAATACATGGGTCTGGAACTTAAAAACCCTCTTATTGTAGGAAGTTCCGGATTAACTAAATCAATCGACAACATCATAAAGTTCGAAAAATACGGCGCCGCTGCTGTCGTTCTTAAATCTCTCTTCGAGGAACAAATCAAATACGAAATTAATAAGGTGCATACCCATCAGGATTCCATGTTTTCTTACCCCGAAGCTGAAGACTATATCTCAAATTATGCCCGCCACAACAGCCTCGAAGAATACCTGAACCTTATCAGGGAAGCCAAAGCGAAAGTGTCTATACCCATCATTGCCAGCATTAACTGCGTGTCCGCCAGCGAATGGACTTCTTTTGCCAAAAAAATCCAGGAAGCTGGGGCTGATGCACTGGAACTTAATGCCTTTATATTGCCTTCCGACTTCCACAGAAGCGCTGCTGAAAATGAAGAGATGTATTTTAAAATTATTGAAGAGGTAAAAAAACAAGTTACCATTCCTATTGCACTTAAAATTCATCATTATTTCTCTGCCCTTGCGCAAACGGCCCAAAAACTATCTTGGACAGGCATCTCTGGCCTGGTGCTTTTTAACCGGTTTTTTGCCCCCGACATTGACCTCGATAATATGAAAGTGGTGGCCACTAACCTGTACAGCAAACCCGAAGACATTGCTATGTCGTTAAGATGGGTTGCTATTTTATCGGGCAATGTCCAATGCGATATTGCCGCTACTACCGGTGTGCACGATGGCAAAGGACTGGTTAAACAACTTCTTGCAGGTGCCAAAGCCGTTCAGGTGTGCTCCACACTTTACAAAAACGGATTCCAGCAAATAGAGCTGATGCTGCAATACCTCAGCGAATGGATGGAGAAAAACAACTATACATCTGTGGACCAGTTCAGGGGAAAAATGAGCCACCGAAAAACCGACAACCCCGCAGCCTATCAGCGTGTGCAGTTTATGAAACACCACGCCGGGATAGAATAAAACTTGTAAATTTTTAACTGCTATTTTTAAAATTTACAATTTGATTTTTACAGATTGTAAGATGCTTCGCTACTCACAGCAAGAATTTTTAGTGGGCATATTTCTTTTTGTTTTCATAATTAAATATTATAGGAATTGTCCATTTTTGCCTATATAGCTCTCCTCTCCAGAAATACACTGTCCATTCAGGTATCAATGAAACTACGCGAACAGCTTCTTTATTAAATATATCTTCACTACCTCTCATTATTTCAATATTGCGAGGTTTTTTGCTTTCATCTGCTTCAAAAGAAATGAAGACTTTTTTCTCTTCAGCATCTAATTCAGGCAAGTTTTTCCAATTAATATTGCTATAAATAAATTTTTTTAATAATTCCGGTTCCTCTGTGTACTTTGAAATATGGAAATTTGTATTGTCAAATTCTTTCACTTTAATCAATATTCCATTTTTAAAAGTCAAACGCAAATCTTTTTCGCAAATTGAACCAATTCCATTGTGATCGTAAAGTATTTCTTTTCCTTTTGAAATCCAAAGTTCGCCAGTAACCCAATCAGCTCTTAAAAGGCCGTTTTTTAAAATTATTTTAGGAAAAAACCTGTTAAAATCTATTTTTAAACTATCTTCAAAGTAACAACAACTGCATATATTTTTTAAGTACAATTTGCTGTCAATAATTATCCATTCTGCTTGATAGAGGTAACAATCAGTTATATCGCATTTTTTTTCTAGAAACGAAAGTTGCTTTTTAAATTTATCAAACTTTTCATGCATTTCCAATGGACGAGGGAAAAGCTTATATCTTTTACCACCCCAAAAAAGAACGTCACCCCTTTGAGGTGTTGCGAAAATTTCACTCACAAAAATGAATGATACACATAAGCAAAATATTTTAAGCGCTTTTTCCATTCATTTTTATAATTACACACTATTAATCATTATGACGTTCTATTATAAATTGTTCTTGCTAACCGCCCGCTAGCTTGTACAGCAACGGACAGGCACAAACTTATGGGGTAGTTACACGTGTCAACAGGGTTAAATGTTCTCTATCTGCTCATTTATTAGTCTTTTTCCGTTAATTCCCTTTCAATATCGTCAACAGTAGGCAGGCTTCCCTTCAATTCTTTTGGGAAATCTTTGGTTAATCGATATTCAGAGATTCCCATTGGCTTCTTTATATCCCTGAGTGCATATTCAGCTACCAGTTTATTCTGTTCCTTGCATATTAATAATCCAATGCTGGGATTATCGTTTTTTGATTTTATCTGATTGTCTAACACCGATAAATAGAAATTCAGTTTGCCGGCAAATTCCGGCTGAAACTTTCCGGTTTTTAGCTCTATTACTATGTAACAATGCAGCTTAACATGATAGAAAAGCAGGTCGATATAAAAATCATCACCGGCAACATTCAAATGAAACTGCTTTCCTACATACGAAAAGCCGGTTCCGAGTTCTAACAGGAATTTTGTAATATGATCCGTTAAGGCTGTCTCGAGTTCATGTTCTTTATAATCTTCCGAAAGAGTTAAGAAGTCAAATACGTATGTATTCTTTAATGTCTGATTGGCCAAATCGGATTGTGGCTTTGGTAATGTTAATGGGAAATTATTGACTTCGCTTTTCTTTCGTTTATGAAGGCCACTCTCAATCTGGTGTACCAATACATTCCGACTCCAGTTATTTTCAATGGTTTTCTGAATATAAAATAGGGCTTCGGGTAACGATTTGCATTTCGTTAATATCTGGATGTGATGTCCCCAGGGAATAGAAGCCAACTGTGTAGGAATAATTAAGTCAACAGTTTGTTGGCTTTTTGGGGCCGGCAATTGGTCAACAGCCTGTTGACTTATTTCATGAGCCTGACAATAAAACAGATACCACTTTCTGATGTATTTAAGATTGGTTTCGGAAAACCCGCTGATTTGCGAAAATTCTGATTGCAAATCTTTGCTCAATTGCTTCAGTAAACCATCGCCCCACTTTGATTTTAGCTGCTTTTCAACAATCATGGATCCCAGCTGCCAATATAAAACAAGCAATTCGGAATTTAACCTGACAGCAGCTTTTAACTGGCCTCTCAGGATCTTCTCCTTAATTTTCTTAAGCCATTCTTTGTATTCTTTACTTGTGGTTATCTCAGATTTCATTTCCGTTTTTCAATTATATGAAACAATTGTTCACAGCAAAGGACACTTCGTTGTGTTGAATATTTCTCATCAGTGTTGCGACAAGCTGCTTTACTGTATTCCTGTTCATGTTTTAAAACCAATTTCTTGCAGGATTGTTTAAATAGCTATATTTTCACCTACCTTAACAAAAATGATTAAAAACCATAGGTATGTATCTCCTCTATTGAAAAGCAGCCATAAGCAGCTCCAGGTCCTGGTGCGGCAGGTTGAAATGATTGCCGATGTACTTATTGGTGAGAATACCCGAATACATATACACGCCCTGCCTTAAACCATAGTCGTACTTCAATAGACTGTCGATGCCGCCGTGATCACCTATGTTCAGAATAATAGGGGCAAAAAAGTTACTCAGGGCATACGAGGCCGTGTGCGGTATTTTTGAAGGTATATTGGGCACACAATAGTGGGTAATGCCATGTTTTACAAAAACAGGATTGCTGTGGTTGGTTACCTGTGATGTTTCGAAACAACCGCCCCTGTCAATGCTTACATCAACTATAACGGCGCCTTTTTTCATTTGCTTCACCATTTCTTCTGTTACCACACAGGGTGTTATGCCCTCGGGCGAATGTATGGCGCCTATGGCCACATGAGCCCTCCTGAGCGCTTTGAGCAATACCTTCGGTTGTATAATGGAAGTGAAAATACGCGTGTTCAGGTTATTCTGCAGCCGCCTCAGCCTGTATATGGAGTTGTCAAAGACCTTAACCATAGCTCCAAGGCCCATGGCTGCACGGGCTGCATATTCCCCCACAGTGCCGGCGCCCAATATAACCACTTCAGTGGGGGTAATACCTGAAAAGCCACCCAGCAGTATTCCTTTGCCGTAATTCGTATTACCCAGGTAATCAGCCGCTATCATGATGGATGCATTACCTGCAATTTCACTCATGGCTCTAACTACGGGAAATGTGTTGGCTCTGTCTTTAATAAATTCATACGAAAGTCCTGTGATTTTTTTTGCCGAAAGTTTTCTGAAAAATAATTCATTCTGAATAGGATAATTGAGAACAGAAATAATGGTCTGCCGCGATTTCATCAATTCAATCTCTTCATCATTGGGTGGGGCCACTTTTAATAAAATATCTGCTTTAAATATTTCTTCTTTAGTATATTTTATCTCGCCTCCGGCTTCAGCAAATTCTGTGTCCGTAAAGCGCGCATTTTCGCCGGCTTTACTTTCAATAAGAACCTGGTGCCCGTTTTCGGTAATAAGATTTACTGCTTCCGGTGCAAGTGCAATGCGGTTTTCTTCAAAAGATACTTCGCGGGGCACCCCTATGATTAGACTTTTTTTATGCCTGTTCAATTGAACCAGTTGCTCCCTGGGTTGTAGTTGGCTGTTTGTAGAGCTATTATATAATGTATTATCCATCATGCAATTTTAATTGATTTCAAAGGTACAAAAAAATAAAAAAGAATTATATCATATACCCTGTTTTTAACATTATTAACTTTTCAATATTATAGCTGTAATGATAATTACTCAGTTTTTTTCTAACGTTTTGTTAGAAAAAAAAATAATTAAATAATTGTTTATTGCTTTAAACTCTTATTTTTGCAAACCGGAAAATTATTATAAAATTATATAAATCAAAAAAAAATCAGTGATGAAAAAGATTAATGTTATTATTATCGGTGCGGCTGGTAGGGATTTTCACAATTTTAATACCTATTACCGTAACAATGAAATGTTTAATGTAGTAGCTTTTACAGCAGCACAAATTCCAGATATTGATGGAAGAAAATACCCTGCCGAACTGGCTGGGGCTTTGTATCCTCAAGGTATTCCAATTTATGCTCAGGACGACTTGGTAAAATTAATTAAAGAACTTGATGTGGATACGTGCGTTTTCTCTTACAGCGATGTTTCATACCAGCAAGTAATGGGTTTAAGCGCTATTGTTAATGCTGCCGGTGCTAACTTCGAACTGTTAGGCCCAAAATATACACAGGTTAAAAGTACAAAACCTGTTATTGCAGTGGGTGCTGTCAGAACTGGTTGCGGAAAAAGCCAGACTTCAAGAAAAGTCATTGAAGCTTTGGTTGAAATGGGATTAAAAGTTGTTGCAGTTCGTCACCCCATGCCTTATGGCGATTTGGTTGCCCAGAAAGTTCAACGTTTTGCCACTGTTGAAGACTTGAAAAAACACAAATGTACTATTGAAGAAATGGAAGAATACGAACCCCATGTTGTAAGCGGAAGAAATGTTATTTATGCAGGTGTTGATTATGAAGCTATTCTCCGTGCTA
>JAKIYU010000263.1 GCA_022708385.1 Bacteroidota bacterium
AGGAATGGTGGTTACATTGGCTGTAAAATTGGCTACAGGTGTAGCACCTGAACCCTGACACCCGTTTGAGGTTAGAAGTGAAGACCTTGGCCCATTCAATGCAGCAAGCATACGTGTTTTCTGACCTAAAGTAAACAAATACATACAGGCATCGTCCACATAATCCATATAGTTCATGGTCATGTTCTGTGAACTACAGGAAGTTTGAGGAAAGCTTGGGCAGCCATAGTAGCAGTCGCCCGAGTTAGGCGTATCGGATACCTGGTCATCACCTGTACATTGTCCGTTGTCGTCGCCCCAGATATGGTACAGATTAAGCCAATGTCCGATTTCGTGTGTGGCTGAACGGCCTTTGTTATAAGGAGACTGAGCTGTGCCCATGTTGCCAAAGGCAGTGTAAAGTATAACGACTCCATCGGTGGCAGCAGTACCGCCGGGAAACTGTGCATAACCAAGCATGCCACCGGCCAGGTTACATACCCAAATATTCAAATACTTGTTTCTGTCCCAAATATCATGGCCACCCTGCGCGGTATATTTTACAGCGTTATTAGTCATCTGAAAGGAGGTCTGGGAAGTTTGTGTGCGCGTTATACCTGTGGTGGTATTGCCACTGGGGTCAACGGTGGCCAGGCAAAACTCTACCTCTACATCGGCCCTCAGGCTTTGAAAAACAGAAGGCGTACTGCCACCGTCGGAATTAGTATTCCTGTAATCCTGGTTTAAAATGGCTATTTGTGAATTTATCTGAGCATCGGAAATATTTTGCTGGGGGGTGTTATAAACCACGTGTACAACAACCGGAATAGTTATGACTGTCTTTGAATTATTGATATAGTCTTCGTTGTTTTTTATCCATTCTTCTGTCCACTTATCAAGTTCGCGTAACTGGAATTCCCTTTGAGGATTGGCTTCAATTTCCATTTTAAGATAATCCATGGTACCGCAGGTACGATGAGGTGGCATTTGGTAATTATTTAGCAGATCGGTTAACGGCTGACTTTTCGACTTAATAATCTGATACTGAGTGTTCTGACCTTGCGTTAAAAAAGGAAGAAGAAAAATCACCAAAACAACAGGAATGTAAATATTTTTCATAAAAACACAGTTAGTTTTTTTCAACAGAAATAAAATGTAAATTTAAATAATTTTTAATTTATAAAAATTTTTTTTAGGTAAATTATGTCAGCGTATTTCAAGTTGCTTTTTTAACGCAGAATATTTGTTTGGTTCAGACAGTTGGCATTGTACATCTGTTGTATGTCCATATGTCCCATATTCAGTGCTTTTGCCCAGTCGGCGCAGGCTCTTTTAATATCGTTGGTGTTGTAATACAACAGTCCCCTGTTCTTGTAGGCCACGGCATTATCGGGTTTTATAGTTATGGCCATGCTGAAATTATCAATGGCTTCTGGGTAATTCTCAAGAAGCGCATTGATATTTCCTTTGTTGATAAAAGCATCCGCATTTGAGGCGTCTTTTTGTGTGATATTATCCAGGTCGGTCATTGCTTCGGGGTATCTTTTCAGGTTAAAATAGGCTGTGGCCCGCATACTTAACGCGCCAATATTGTTGGGCTCAATAGCTAAAGCACTGTCAAGGTCGTTTTTCATACTGGAAAAATTGTTTTTTCGGTGGTAAATTTTAGCTCTGTTTATATAAACCAGAGTGTTCTTTGGGCCATATATCAGCGCCTTTTCAAAGTCGTCAATGGCGGCATCTAAGTCGCCTGTTTCGCTGTAGGCCAGCCCACGGTTATTATATATCAGCCAGGCGGTGTCGTTCAAATCCAAAGATTTATTCAAATCATTGATGCAACCATAAAAGTCGCCTGTGCGGAACTTCGCCTGTGCCCTGCTGTTGTACGCAATAACATTTTTCGCATTCTTTTTAAGAACATTATCCCAAAGAGTTATGCTGCTCTGCCATACTTTTACATGTTGAAATGAATTGTAAGAAAGGAGCGAAAGATACAAAACTATAAGGACCCCTAAAATACGCTTTGTTGTGGATGCTAGTCTTCTGTTGTTTAATGCCACCCTGAGGTAGTGCCCTGCTATGACTGTTAATCCTATATATGAAATATATGTATAGCGTTCGGCTATCAACGAATTGTTGCCAAAAGGTATTATTTGTAAAACAATGACCAAATTAATTATAAAAAATCCAAGTCCAAAAATAATTTCCTTGCGTATGTTCCTGATGAAAAATAACATTGCCAGAAATGCGCCAAGTACAAACGGAGCAAAATAATACTCAATGGGGTAATATCCCAATATATTTCGAACAGGATATTCGTGAATGGCTGATAATTTAAGGGGGTAGAAAAATGAAAAGGTGTAGTAAAAAAGGGCATAAGAAGCAAACATCATGCGCTCTATAAAGTTGTATGCTGTAGCCGAGTGTGTAATATCTCCTTTGCGTACCAGTACAGTAATTAATGCAAACAACAACATGAGGACAAAAAAAGGCCACTTCGAGAAAACCAGTTTCAGCTCCGGCTTTTTCTCGTTATAATAATCCAATAGTATAAGAACAAATGGAAGGACTATACCGAGGGGTTTGGCAAAACAGGATAATACAAAAAACAGAAGGCTTAAATAATAATATTTCTTTTGTCCATATTGATACTTTAAATAATATAAAATTGATAATAAAAAGAAAAAAGTATAAAAAACATCATTAAAAGCCGACACCCAGGCCACCGATTCCACATGCATGGGATGTGCTGCAAATACAAGAGCCGAGAAAAAAGCAATTTTTTCATCCTGCATCAAGCGTTTTATAAAAACAAATACAAGAAATGCATTCAATATATGAAACAAAACATTGATAACATGATAGGGCGCAGGGTTCAGTTCCCAGATTCGGAATAAAACCGCATAAACAAGGTAAGAAAGCGGCCGGTAATCGGTAATGTAGCTGTGCGTGAAAATATTATAAATGCCCTGAAAGGAAAAGTCTTTTATTAAAGGGTTGTTGATAATAACTTCCTTGTCGTCCCAGTTAACAAATTCATAAGTTGCTACAGACCTGTAAATTAAATAAGTTGTTAAAATTAATACACTTCCGAAAAACAGATTCTTTGCATTAATTTGATGTTTTAATGCATCCGGTTTCTTGCCCGCTTTTTCTTTTGTATCCCGTGTTTTATGCTGTTTTCTTTTTGGGGTTACCATTACAAAACAATCAATTACAACACAAATTTTAATCTTATTTTAATCTGCAAATGTAAATGAAAACCAGAAATAAAAAAAACATTTAAAAGAATAAAAATTTTATTTGTATCATTGCTCCTTAGTTTCGTTTCAGGATGGCTTCTAAAAAATTCTGGGGTAATACGCTCCTTTTAATAATATCCATATTTTTCAGCTTTCTGATTTGTGAGCTTGCTTTTCGAGTACTTATCTTTAGCAAAAGCCATATTTTTACACAGATGAAGGACCCCGGCAAATATGCCAAAACAATTCAGGATGACTATTGGAAATTATACTACAGGTTCAATGGCCCTTTCAAACCTCCCAAAAACCCGCATCCCTTGCTTGGGTGGGTAGGCCATTTCGACAGGAAGACACTGGAGCATTATGAACAAAGCAAGTTAAATGGAAGAAGGCCGGTACTGTTTTACGGCGATTCCTTTATCATGTGCCAGAGCGATTCTGTAGATTGTTTTCATGAAATTTTAAACAATTTCTCTTTAAACTCTTCCTTTAATTCGGGATCGGCCTCCGGATAGGAAGGGCGACCTTTTTGAAATGAAAAGCCAATCTTTTTCAATACATTATAAATTTGTGCTCTTTTGTATTCGACTTTAAATTCCTTTTTAACTACATCTATCAATATTGAACCGTTCCATAAAGCAGTATTATAACCGTATGCTTCAGGAGTGCTGCTAAGCAAAATCTCCTTTAGCATACTGAGGTCATTTTTTGAAAGCCGAGAGGGCCTTCCTGGTTTTAT
>JAKIYU010000264.1 GCA_022708385.1 Bacteroidota bacterium
TTGCCTGATGTGCCCACGCACAACATTAACACTTTTACCGACTACCGTTATTACGAAAAAGACCTGACGAACCTGATTCATTCTGGCAGTGAATGGTATGGCGAAGCATTTGATATCCAAACCACTTACAATTTCAGTTTTAATTTTCCAAATCTGGCGAGCGGTTCTAAAGTGCGGATAAAAACTAACCTTGCAGCCCGTTCTTTTTATCAGAGTACATTTAATGTAACTGCCAACGGCAACTCGCTGATATGTACCATACCAGCTGTACCCACCTCCTACACATCCGATTATGCCAAGGGCTCGGCCGATACTTTAAGCATTAATGCGGCTTCGCCCAATTTAAACATCAGCATACAGTACAATAAACCCTTGAGCAATTCGCTGGGCTGGCTTAATTTTATTGAAATAAATGCCACACGGCAACTGTCTTTTACAGGCGACCAGTTGTTTTTCAGGAATGAGGCTTGCGCAGGCGTCGGCAACATTACCGAATATAGTCTTTCCAATGCTTCGTCTGCCGTAAGGATTTGGGATGTAACCAACCCTTTCGAGCCAAAGTATCAGAATTTTACACTGGCATCGGGCGTAATTAAGTTTACCGTTGCTACAGATTCCCTTAAAGAATTTGCAGCTTATAACGGGCAAAGTTTCCTGACACCCCAGTTTTCGGGAAAAATAAACAACCAGAATTTGCATGGACTACCCCAAACAGAATTTTTAGTTGTATCACATCCTTCATTTTTGAGTGAGGCCCAGCGGTTGGCCACTGCCCATTATAATGCCAGTGGTATTTCGTGTGCTGTTGTGTCCACCGATCAGGTTTACAACGAATTTTCATCGGGTGTTAAAGATGCGGCCGCTATAAGGGATTTTGTAAAAATGTTTTACGACAGGGCTACCAATGCTAGTGAAATGCCAAAATACCTGCTGCTTTTCGGAGACGGTTCTTACGACAATAAGAGCCGCACCGAAAACAACACGGCTTTTATTCCCACCTACCAGTCAGCCAACTCGCTGCAACCAACGGCATCGTATGTTACGGACGATTTTTTCGGATTGCTTGACCCGGGTGAGGGACAAAATGCCGATGGCGCTCTTGATATAGGCATTGGCCGGTTTCCGGTAAAAACAGCCGAAGAGGCCAAAAATGCCGTTGACAAAACCGTGTTGTATCTGACAAAACAAAACCTGCTTGCCGGAGGCTCTTCATCGCAGTGTGCCACATTTTCGGGAAGTATTTCCAATTATGGCGACTGGCGTAATGTAATATGTTTTATAGCCGACGATGAAGATGGAAATTTGCATATATCGCAGGCAGAATATTTGTCGGGCATGGTGGATACTATCAACAAGAAATACAATATAGACAAAATATACTTTGATGCTTATCTGCAACAAACCAATGCAGGCGGGCAAAGGTACCCCGAAGTAAATGATGCCATAAGCAGCAGGGTTGAGAAGGGCGCTCTAATAATAAATTATACAGGACACGGCGGTGAAGAGGGCTGGGCTCATGAGCGGGTGCTTACGGTAAGCGCTATCAACAGTTTTAAAAACAAACTTAACTTACCGGTATTTGTTACGGCAACCTGTGAATTCAGCCGGTTCGACGACCCCAAACGCACATCTGCAGGGGAGCTTCTGTACCTCAACCCCAACGGCGGCGCCGTATCGTTGTTTTCTACTACACGCCTGGCTTTTGCCAACACCAATTTTTCGCTTAACAAAAGCTTCTACTCCTATGCATTAAGCAAAATCAACAACAGTTATCCTTCGTTGGGCGATTTGATGAAAATGTCCAAGAACAATATTGGCAATGTAACTTCAATCAGAAATTTTGTCCTGCTTGGCGACCCTGCCCTTAGGCTGGCATACCCCGAATACAATATTATTACAACAAATATTCCCGACACATTGCGGGCGCTTTCGAAAGTTACAATAGAAGGCTACATTGCCGACAGCTTGGGCAATGTCCTGACAGATTTTAACGGCATTATTTATCCCACTGTTTTCGACAAGCCCTCATCTATTAACACCCTTGGCAATGACCAGCAAAGTTCTGTATTTACATTTGTACTTCAAAAAAATGTTTTATTCAAAGGCAAGGTCAGTGTAACCAACGGCTATTTTTCGTTTGATTTTATTGTGCCACGAGATATAGCCTATACCTATGGTCATGGCAAAATAAGCTATTATGCTCAAGACAATTACCGCGATGCGAGCGGTTATTATGATGGTTTTATTATTGGTGGTTTTAATGAAAACTTCACACCTGACAACGCTGGCCCGGGTATAAAGCTGTACATGAATGACGAATCGTTTGTTTTTGGCGGTATTACCGACGAAAACCCTGTACTGCTGGCTGTTCTTACAGATTCAAGCGGTATCAATACCACCGGCAATGGCATTGGGCATGATGTAACAGGCATACTTGATGATGACACACACAGGATTCTGATATTGAACGATTATTACGAGTCGGCGCTTAACAGCTACCAGAATGGGCGTATTACCTATCCTTTTTACAACCTGGAATTGGGATTGCATAATATTAAAGTAAAGGTATGGGATGTGCACAATAACTCAGCAGAAGCTTACATTGAGTTTTATGTAACAGATTCCGAAGAACTCGCCATAAAACATTTGCTTAATTATCCCAATCCATTCAGAGGCGAAACCAGCTTTATTTTTGAACACAATCAGACGTGCAACGAGCTTACGGCTGAAATTTTAATATTCTCAGCACAGGGCCGTTTGGTTAAAACCCTCAGCAGGCAAATTTTAAGTTCTGGATTTCAAACCGAGCCCATTGTCTGGAATGGCACTGACGAAGGCGGTCAGAGGCTGGCCCCCGGTGTATATATTTATAAATTATATGTAACAAATTGCGACGGTCTGAAAGCCGAAAAAACAGAAAAATTAATATTATTAAAATAAAATCAACAAAAAAGCGTTAATTTTGCACTTTAGATAACAAAGATTAATAATGAAAAAACGAAATTCGAATTATTTTTTTATATTTTTATCGTTATTTTTTATACATTTTTGGGGATTTTCTCAGAATAATGTCAATTATAATGATGTATTAGGGCAAGATCCGGATAACAGAATCAATACTATAACTACAGCCGTTCCCTTTCTGATTATAGCACCCGATGCAAGGGCAGGCGCTTTGGGTGATGCCGGTGTGGCCTCACAACCCGATGCCAACTCTATGCACTGGAACCCGGCCAAATATGCTTTTATTAAAAATGATATGGGCTTTTCCATGTCGTACAGTCCCTGGTTAAGGGCCTTGGTAAATGATATTAACTTGGCTTATCTTACAGGTTACAAGAGAATAGACAAACAACAGACTCTGGCCGCCTCTCTTTTATTTTTCTCTTTGGGCGACATTACCTTTACCAACGATATTGGCCAGGTTATAGGCGATTTTAAACCCAATGAATTTGCCCTTGATGTGGCCTATTCGAGGTTGTTTTCCGATGAAATTTCGGGCGGTATGGCATTACGGTATATTTATTCCAATCTTACCGGAGGTATTTTTGTGGGTGGCGCCGAATCCCGCGCAGGACAGTCGGTGGCTGCCGATGTATCGGCTTATTACCGTAAACCTCTTGACCTTGAGGCACTTGATGCCATTGTATCATTTGGCGTTAACATTTCGAATATAGGTGCAAAAATTTCATATACTGAAAATATTGAAACCGATTTTATCCCTATAAATCTCAGGCTGGGTCCGTCGATTACGCTTGATTTGGACAAATACAACCAGCTTTCCATTCTTTTCGACGTAAACAAACTGCTGGTACCCACACCCCCTATATGGAAGCTCGACACTAACGGATTACCCATATACGGGCCAGATGGCAAGCGCGAAATCCTGCTTGGAAGAGACCCCAATGTGGGTGTCGTCAGTGGCATGTTTGGCTC
>JAKIYU010000265.1 GCA_022708385.1 Bacteroidota bacterium
TCTTCCTTCGATGCTCTGTTAATTGCCAGAAAACGTTCAACAAAAATGTAAATAGCCACTATAGACAAAATGCCTATGGGTATCATAAACCACCCACCCTTAAGCATGAGCGACCATAAGGATAATGTTTCAAATTCCTGTTTGGCTACTGTGTTTACAATCGGGTTAAGTACTGTGTCCTGTACTACTGTTGCTGTTTCAGTTATTTGCATTAATATTCCTGACATTTTTTACAATAATTAGTTAGTAAATTATATAACAAAAATTTTTAAGACTTATTATAAAGCACACAAAATTAGCAATGTTTTTAAAAACTTTACTAAATTATAAGATGCAGTCGTAAAATTTAATGGCATTTTAAAAATGGTTTTTGTAAATTTGTAAGTTGATTTTTAATGTATGTATATGAAAGACCTTATTCTTATCGCTGATGATAATGAAGAGGTGTTAAATTATACTGCCCTTGCCGTAGAAATGATGGGGTATGAAGTAATGACATGCCCAGATGGTGAAGCGGCTTTTAGTAAAACTATTATAAAACAACCCGGGCTCATCATTCTCGACTGGAAAATGCCGGTTATGGACGGTATGCAGGCCGCCAAACTAATCCGCCATCACCCTGTCAGCAAGGATATTCCCATTATCATGATAACCGGAACAGATAATACTTCTGAGTTAATGGCAGAAGCGCTGGAATGTGGCGTAAATGACTTTTTGAGAAAGCCTTTTGTACGTCTTGAACTGCAAGCCCGTATCAAATCGCTGTTGCGTCAGGCCTATTATATGAAGCAGATTATTGAAATTAAAAACAACGAGCTCAATAATTCCGCTATTCAATTGGCCCAAGCTATTGAACTTCAGAATTTAACCATTTCGCATCTGGAAGTTATATTTAACAAAACCATTTGTGCTGAAACAAAAGAATTAATTGCAACGCTTATCAACAAAATAAAAGTAGCCGACAAAACCAACCCGCTCGACAAACTGCATAAACAGTTCGTTGATATCCACAAAGATTTTGTTTCAAACCTACTTCTTAAACATTCCGACCTTACCCCTGCCGAAATTAAACTGAGCATGTTGCTACGCATGAACCTCGATACCAAGGAAATTGCTGCCTTGTCGTTTCAAACTTACGACAGCGTGCGGGTATCTCGTAAGCGACTTCGAGAAAAGCTAAAACTTAAGCCGGAAGATAAGCTAAACGTGTATCTGATGCAGTTTTGAATCAGGCTGAGGCTGAGGCAGGTAAAGTAAAGTGAGCTAAAATACTTAAATTTGCCTAAAATGACCGAAATGAAATTAAATGAAATAAAACTTTAAATACTTTAGGCATTTTAGTTCACTATAGTTCACTCAAAACTCCGAACTTCACACTTCAAACTCCACACTCCACACTATATTCCCCTACTGTGCAAAAGGAGAGGCCGATTTATCAATATTTTTTTCGGGCATTACCTCTTCGGGTTTGGCTACTACGGTACCAGCAATTCTGATAACCACTGTGGGTTTATTTAAAGCATTCGATTGTACTGTGGCCGATTTGCTTATTGTGTGAGGCTGACTCAGGTTGGCATATTTCAAAACAATTTTCCCTGTATCGCCTGGATTGATGGGGTCTTTTTGCCAAAATGGTGAGGTGCAGCCGCAACTGGTTTTTACATTGGTCAGAATAAGCGGTTCGTTGCCGGTATTGATAAATTTAAACTCGGCCAAACCATCGTGACCTGAATTGGCATAAATACTACCAAAGTTAAATTCTTCCGATACAAATTCAATATTTGCACCCTTCTCGGCTGCATTATTCTTAGCCGGCTGCGCATATAATACGGTGGTTGAAAAAAGCAGGGTAATAAAAGCTAAAGTAAACGTTCTCATAGGTGTAAATTTTCAGTTAAACGTTTTGTGAAGTACAAAATTATAAAATTCGGCAATATCTTTTGTTTTTGAATTGTTAAAATATTTTAAAGGAGTTGCATCCGGTAGGCATCGAGCTTAACAAAAATAAACAATAAAATGGTAAAAGACCAGAGCGAAGAGCCGCCGTAGCTGAAGAATGGCAGGGGAATACCTATAACAGGAAAAAGGCCGATAGTCATGCCAATATTTATTGTGATATGAAAAAACAATATTGAAGCTACGCAATAGCCATAAATACGGCTAAATGCAGAGCGTTGCCTTTCGGCCATATTAATAAGTCGGATGAGCAATACGACAAAAAGTGCAATTATTATGGTACTGCCAACAAATCCCCATTCTTCGCCGATGGTACAAAAAATAAAATCAGTACTTTGTTCAGGAACAAAATCGAATTTGGTTTGTGTGCCTTTAAGAAATCCCTTTCCCCATAATCCGCCTGAACCAATGGCAATTTTCGATTGATTCAGATTATACCCAGGACCTTTCAAATCAACGTCTTTGCCGAGTAAAACATCTATTCTTTCTTTTTGATGTGATTGCAGCACTTTTGTGTACATGTAACTTACACCGAAAATAAAGCCTTGAGTTAAAAGAAATATACTTATAAGCGTGATTATTTCCCTTCGCCTCTTTTTTACCAGATAAAAGAGAAATGCGAATACAAGGGTCACAGCTCCCATAAGGTAATACTTGTTGATAATTAGCGAGAGCAGAAACAGAACTATAAGCACAAGCCCTATGATTAACCAATTGCCCGATAAACCTTCTCTGTAAAGCATAAAGATAAGCGCAAAATATACCAGTGCCGAGCCCGTGTCGTTCTGTAGCAGTATGATTCCTACTGGCAAAAGGATAATAAAGGCAACAATTATTTTGGTTTTCAGGTCTTCGATTTTGGTGTTAACCTGGCTCAGATAATTAGCCAAAGCCAGGGATGTGGCAAATTTGGCAAATTCTGCCGGTTGAATACGAAATTCCCCTATCTGAAACCAGGAGCGGGATGCATTAACTTCAACCCCAACTAACATGACGAGTATAAGGCTTAGAATAAACAGGACGTATATGGGATATGAAAAGGCAGAAAAAAACTTTCCATCGATAGCTAAAATAATGATGGCCAGGACGAAAGCGCATAAAATCCAAATCATCTGTTTGCCGTATTTTTGCGAAAAATCAAATATAAAACGATGTTCATCGTTATAAACAGCGGCGTAAATATTCAGCCAGCCAGCCAGCACGAGAATAAGGTAAAGAACAACAGTTACCCTGTCGATGTGCTCAAAAATATGTTTGGTTTCTCTCATCAGTCGGTAATTAATTTACTGGTAAACATGCGCTCTTCGAGGTCTTTTCTTTTGACTTCACCTTTCAGGTATTTCTCAATCATCAGGCTGGCAATAGGTGCTGCCCAGGTGGCACCATAGCCCGAATTTTCGACGAAAACCGAAATGGCTATCTTTGGATTTTCCTTTGGTGCAAAAGCTATGAAGGTTGAGTGGTTTGGACCATGTGGGTTTTGCACCGTCCCGGTTTTTCCGCAAACGTCAATGCTGTCGATTTTGGCTATTCTAGCCGTTCCTGCTTCCACTACATTGTACATGGCATGTACTATCTTTTCGAAGTGTTCTTTGTCAATATTTGTAAAATGTTTCTCGGTAAGTTTTTTGTCGGCAATACTTAAGCTGTCGGTAGCTTTAATAATGTGTGGTGTAATAAAATAGCCCCTGTTGGCAATGGTAGCGGCAATATTAGCCAGTTGAAAAGGCGTAATAGCCAGTTCGCCTTGTCCTATCGACAAAGAAATTATTGACACGGAGTTCCAACGGTTATTTCCATGCAGTTTGTCGTAGTATTCAGCGGTGGGGATGTTGCCGGTACCCACATTGGGCAAATCGGATTCGAGGCGTTGTCCAAGACCAAAGTTCATTAGATAGGACCGCCAGGCCAGAAAACCCTGCCTTACAGATTTGTATTTTTTGTTGTCGATGA
>JAKIYU010000266.1 GCA_022708385.1 Bacteroidota bacterium
AAGCCCTGCTCACAATTGACGAAGAAACAGGAATGACCGGCGCTTTTGGCCTTAAAGCAGGCGTTCTTAAAGGAAGTATATTAATGAACCTCGATTCGGAAGATGAAGGCGAACTGTATGTTGGTTGTGCCGGCGGCATAGATACGACTGCTATCCTGAAATATAACGAAGAGCCAGTTTCGGCTAACCATGTGGCTTACAGATTAGAACTGAAAGGCCTTAAGGGTGGCCATTCGGGCTGTGATATTGAAAAAGGCAGAGGCAATTCAAACAAACTTATCTTCAGGTATTTATATCATGCTGCTAAAAAACAGGGTTTACGATTAAGTAGTATCGACGGCGGCAGTTTGCGTAATGCCATTCCAAGAGAATCCTTTGCAGTTGTTACCATCCCACAGGAAAATGAACAGAAATTTCTTGAATGTATAAAAAAACATGAAACTGTTTTCAAAAACGAGTTGTCATCAACTGAACCCGATTTAAGCTTTAAAGCCATCAAAACAGAGCGACCTGCCTTTGTTTTTGATGCAGACGCTCAAGAAAAACTTATTCTTTCAGTTTATGGATGCCCCAACGGTGTTATCCGCATGAGTGCAGATATGGAGAATCTGGTTGAAACATCATTAAATTTAGCCATCGTTAAATCCGAAAATAAAGAAACCAGAGTTATTTGCCTGTTGCGCAGCTCGGTTGACACAGCAAAAGAAGATCTGTCGTACATGGTGGAATCCGTATTCAAATTAGCCGGCGCCGAAGTTCTGCACGAAGGCGCTTATCCCGGATGGAAACCAAATATGAATTCGCCTGTGTTAAAAGTCTGTAGCGAAATATATAATAAAATGTATGGCAAAATTCCTGAAATTAAAGCCATCCACGCCGGTCTTGAGTGCGGCTTACTCGGAGGTGTATATCCTGAATGGGATATGATTTCTTTTGGCCCCACCATCCGCTCACCCCACTCCCCCGACGAAAAAGTAGAAATTGCTACCGTGATTAAATTCTGGGATTACCTGGTAGAAGCGCTGAAGAATGTTTGAGAGGTAAATTAGAGTTTAGAGTTTGGAGTTTGGAGTTTGGAGTTGGAAAGTGACTCTTCATTTCAAAACTCTGAATTCAGAACTCAAGCTCACTCTAAACTCAAGTTCTCTCAAAATTATTTTTTTTATTTTTCTTTATTTCTTTGCATATTAAATATTTATTTATACCTTTGCACCCTCAAAAAATTAAATCTCATGAAAAGGACATTCCAACCATCGCAGCGTAAAAGAAGAAACAAACACGGTTTCAGAGAAAGAATGGAAACAGCTAACGGGCGTAAAGTACTGGCATCAAGAAGGGCCAAAGGCAGAAAAAAACTGACCGTTTCAGATGAAAAATTACATAAAAGATAATTTCTTTTTTCATAATTAAGATAATTAGTTAAAACCCTTTCCACGACAGGACAGGGTTTTTTTATTCAAACAAAGCAACAAAAATTATATGTATAAACTTCTTGTTTTTTTAATCCTGATTTATTTGTTTTTTCGTATTTTTACAAGGTATCTTTTACCCTGGGTTCTTAAATATTACATCGAGCGTTTTATGAAAAAGAAGTTTGGTAATTCGTGGTCACCACAAAATGAAATGCAGGCAGACAAAAACCCAGATATTTCTTTCAACCTCAAAAAAAGCAAATTTGGCAAAACCAAGTATAAAAAGGATGAAGGAGAATACATTGACTTTACAGAGTTAAAATAAATTACATAACAATGAAACCAATAAATTTTAAAAAATCCCTGCCCTATATTATTGCTGTTGTTGTATTTGCTGCAATAAGTCTTGTTTATATGAGTCCTGTTCTTGACGGCAAAGAACTCGTGCAATCGGACTTTGTGCATTATACCGGTGTAGCAAAGGAGATTACCGATTACCGCGAACAAACCGGAGAAGAAGCCCTGTGGACAAATGCTTTATTCGGTGGCATGCCGGCCTTTCAGATTTCGGTTGTGTATTCTATGAATATAGCCAATAAACTTGCAGCACTTATCAGAAATATAATTCCGTATACAGCTGATTTTGTTTTTATTTATTTGCTGGGATTTTTCATATTGCTGTTGGCATTAAAAACCGACCCATGGCTTAGTATAGTTGGTGCAATTGCTTTTACGTTTTCCTCCTACCATTTTATAATAATCGCAGCAGGACATACCTCAAAAGCGTATGCCATAGGATACATGGCCCCTACCCTGGCAGGCATTATATTGACTTTCAGAGGCAAACATATCATCGGGGGGGCTCTTACCGCACTCTTTCTTTCCTTGGAGATTGCGTCAAACCACCTCCAGATTACTTATTATTTCTTATTTATTGTTTTTTTCTGGATTCTTTATGAAATTTTCGTAAAAGTAACCCAACATGAAAGCAAGTCGTTGGTAAAAATTTTTGCCTCACTCACTGTAGCGGTTATCATTGCTGTAGCAGTGAATTTTGCGAGTATTTGGGCCACCTATGAATATTCAAAATACACTACCAGAAGCAAATCAGAGCTTACCATCGACAATGACACCACCATTACCGGAAAAAGTGACAAGACCACAGGACTGGATAAAAGCTACACCACCGGTTGGAGTTACGGTATCGGGGAAACATTTTCGCTAATGATACCCAATGCTAAAGGAGGCGGAAACGCGCCAATAGGTAAGAATCCAAAAGCCTTAAACGATGTGGATACCCGGCTTAAAAACGTCATTGCATCACAAGACCAATACTGGGGTGACCAGCCCGGCACTTCAGGACCTGTTTATGTCGGAGCCATCGTACTGTTTCTTTTTATTTTAAGCCTTTTTACCGAGAAGAACAAAGTAAAATGGTTCCTCTTAGTCCTTATTATACTTTCTGTCTTATTATCCTGGGGCAGTAACTTTATGGCGTTCTCCGATTTTTTCCTCGATTATTTCCCCGGCTATAATAAATTCAGGGCCGTTTCCATGACACTCGTCATTGCCGAATTCTGTATCCCTTTGCTGGCTTTTATTGGGTTAAAAAGCATCTTTGAAAATCCCGACTTCCTGAAGAAAAACATGAAAAAAATATATATTGCTTTTGCGCTGACCGGAGGCATTTCCCTTATTTTGTATTTAATGCCCAAAATGTTCTTCAGCTTTTTCAGTGAAAGGGAACTGGAATCGTTGCTGCAATATAAAATGACAAACCCCGACAATGCGCAAATGATCGATTTGTTAATGACAAACCTTGAAATTGCCAGAATCTATATCTTTAAATCCGATGCCATCCGAAGTTTTATCTTCATTGCACTTGCTTGTGGATTTTTAGTTTTGTTTGCCTATAAAAAAATTAACAGGAATGTAACTATTGCTTTATTAGGTGTTTTGATTCTGGTTGATATGTGGGCTATAGATAAAAGGTATCTTGACAACAACAGCTTTAAAGCTAAAAAACCGGTAAGCAGCTATTTTCCTAAGTCATCGGCCGATATGGAAATACTCAAGGATAAAGACCCCAACTTTAGGGTATTCAGCCCCGACCAGAATCCATTTAATGATGCCTACACTTCCTTTTACCACAAATCCATAGGTGGTTATCACGGAGCCAAACTTAAAAGATACCAGGAAATAATTAATTTCCACCTGGACGGTCAGAAAACGATAAACATGAATGTGTTAAACATGCTGAATACCAAATATGTGATTCGCCGTGCTGAAAATGGCCTTATTGCCATGCAAAACCCGGGGGCTTTAGGCAATGCGTGGTTTGTTAAAAAAGATTCGATAGTGGAAAACGCTGATGCCGAAATCATGGCATTGAAAGATTTTAATCCCTCCGAAACAGCTGTTATTGATAAACGTTTTGAAAAATTTATAGCCGGTTTAACTTTTAATTACGACAGCAC
>JAKIYU010000267.1 GCA_022708385.1 Bacteroidota bacterium
TACGGATAATAACTGATGGAAGCCAGGCTAGCATTGATGTCAGTAACTATCCAAAAGGCGTTTATATAGTCAATGCCATTTGGGATGCCGGTACAGCATGTAAAAAACTCATATTAAATTAGACAATGAATAACCCTTAGAACTGTACTATTTCCTCAAGCTGTTAATCTGTTCCTCGAGCACCTTTATACGTGCTTCGGCATCGGTTTTCTTTTTGTTTTCCATTTCAACAACCTTAGCAGGGGCGTTGTTCACAAAGCTCTTATTATCAAGTTTCTTCATAACAGATGTAAGAAACCCCCTTGTATAATTAAGTTCTTCTTCGAGTTTTTTTATTTCTTCCTCCACATTGAAATGCTGTGTAAGGGGAATGTAAAACTCGGTATTTCTGACCACAAAGGACAGTGTATTTTCGAGTTTAACATCGGTATAAGACAGTTTCTCAAGGTTACACAGCTTAGCTACAATACCATCAAAAGTGGTATCGGGTTGTTCGTTGTAGTTCTTTTTAACAAACAATTCAACGGTATCTTTTTGCGGAATATTTTTTTCCTTACGTATATTCCTTATTTCACTTATAACGGTTTCGGCAAATTCAAAAGCGTGAATAAGCGCGTTGTTGCAGGGTTCAACATCCGGCCATTGTTCAAGAGAAATGGTGGTGTGCATTTGCCCGCCCATGCGTTGCCATATTTCTTCAGTAATAAAGGGCATGAAAGGATGCATAATTTTAAGCAATTTTCCGAAAAACGATCTGGCTTCTTCCATTGTCAGGGCATCCACAGGCTGTTGGTAGGGTGGTTTTATCATTTCGAGATACCACGAGCAGTAGTCGTCGCGCATCAACTTATAGAGGAGCATAAGGGCATCGGACAGTCGGTATTTTGCAAAATGGTCGTTCAGTTGTTCGAGCGACTGGTTAAAAACAGCATTGAACCATTCGCCGGCAACTTTAGCTGTTTCGGGTTGTGCCAGGGATGGGCTAACTTCCCAACCGTTTATGAGCCTGAAAGCATTCCATATTTTATTACAGAAATTACGCCCTTGTTCGCAAAGGGAATCATCGTACAGGAGGTCGTTTCCGGCGGCAGAGCACAGCAACATGCCCATACGCACGCCATCGGCACCATATTCATCCATCAGCAGCAGCGGATCGGGAGAATTGTTGAGCGATTTTGACATTTTGCGTCCCTGCTTGTCGCGTACAATACCCGTAAGATAAACGTTTTTAAAGGGTATAGCGCCCCTGAATTCAAGTCCGGCCATAATCATGCGGGCCACCCAGAAAAATAGAATCTCGGGGGCTGTAATGAGGTCATCCGTTGGGTAGTAATAGTTGATATCTTTATTTCCGGGGTTTCTGATACCGTCAAAAACGCTCAGCGGCCACAACCACGAAGAGAACCAGGTATCGAGTACATCTTCATCCTGCCTCAGGTCTTTTACAGTAAGGCTGCTGAATTGGGGAAATTCTTTATGAGCAAGAACGAGGGCTTCTTCAGCCGTTTTAGCCACCACATATTTCCCGTTGGGGAGATAATAGGCGGGGATGCGATGCCCCCACCACAACTGGCGCGAAATACACCAATCCTTCACATTCTCCATCCAGTGTTTATAGGTATTCTTAAACTTGGCAGGATGAAATTTCACGGTATCGTTCATTACCACATCCAAGGCTGGTTTTGCCATCTCGCCCATTTTACAGAACCACTGTATAGACAGTTTGGGCTCTATCACCTCGTCGGTTCTTTCCGAAAAGCCCACTTTGTTTATTATATCTTCGGTTTTAAGTAGGTGTCCTTTGGCATTGAGTTCCTCCACAATTTTTGTCCTTACGACAAAGCGGTCCTCCCCTACATAAATAATTGCTTTTTCGTTAAGTGTGCCATTATCATTGAAAATATCAATACTTTCGAGGTTGTGCTTTATACCAAGGTTATAGTCGTTTATATCGTGAGCCGGGGTAACCTTGAGTGCCCCCGTTCCGAATTCCATTTCGACATAGGTATCGGCAATGATTTTTATCGGCCGGTTAATAAGTGGAACGAGAACAGTTTTTCCGACAAAATCTTTATATCTTTCATCCGCAGGGTTAACGCATACTGCCGTATCGCCCAGTATAGTCTCGGGCCGTGTGGTAGCAATGGTAATATACTTATCTGCAGAGCCTTCGAGATAATATTTGAGATAATAGAATTTTGAATTAACTTCCTTGTAAATTACTTCTTCATCCGATACTGCCGTTAAGGCTTTGGAATCCCAGTTGACCATGCGCACCCCTCTGTAAATAAAGCCTTTGTTGTACAATTTGATAAATACATCAATAACCGATTCGGAAAGGTCGGCATCCATAGTAAACTTGGTCCTGTCCCAGTCGCACGAAGCGCCGAGCTTTTTGAGTTGCTCGAGGATGATACCGCCGTGTTTTTCTTTCCATTCCCAGGCATGTTTCAGGAATTCTTCGCGTGTAATCGATTTTTTATCGATGCCCTGTTCTTTGAGCTTGGCAACCACCTTGGCTTCGGTGGCAATGGAAGCATGGTCGGTACCGGGTAGCCAGCATGCGTTTTTGCCTAACATACGGGCACGGCGTACAAGAATATCCTGTATAGTGTTGTTGAGCATGTGCCCCATGTGCAGAATACCGGTTACATTGGGGGGTGGAATAACAATACAGTAGGGCGGCCTGTTATCGGGTTCCGACTTGAATATCTTTTGTTCCTGCCACCAGGCATACCACTTATCTTCTACACTTCGCGGGTCGTATTTTGAAGGAATTTCCATAAATTTATCAGTTTAAAAAGAAAGTGCGAAATTACGAAAAATAGAGGTGGGTTATATAAAATTATTTCAGGATAATACATACCACAAAGGGACACAAATTTTAGCACAGATGGGCTCAGAGATATATAAAAATGCATATAAAACTCACAGGGACACAGCAAGATATATATCACAAAGGGGTACAGAGTTGTACAAAATGCAGTAAAAGCCACTGAGTGAGTCACAGAGTGGTACAGAGTTTAGGACAAATCAATTCGTCCTAAACGAACTTAAACTCTCTGCCATAAAATTTAGCCGATGCACCAAGATAATGCTCAATGCGGAGCAATTGATTGTACTTGGCTATGCGTTCGCTGCGGCAGGCCGAGCCTGTTTTAATCATACCTGTATTAAGAGCTACGGCGAGGTCGGCAATGAATGTATCCTCGGTTTCACCTGAACGGTGGCTGATCACTGAACTATAGGCATGGCACTTGGCCATTTCAACAGCATTGATGGTTTCGGTAAGAGACCCTATCTGGTTTACTTTAATCAGGATAGAATTTGCTACTCTCTTTTCAATGCCCATTTTAAGTCTTTCGACATTGGTAACGAACAGGTCATCACCAACAATTTGTATTTTCTTACCGAGTTTGTCGGTCATCAGTTTCCAGCCTTTCCAGTCGTCTTCGGCCATACCGTCTTCGATAGAAACAATGGGGTATTTTTTAACCCAATCGGCCCAGTAATCAACCATTTGAGCAGGAGTCAGTTTATCACCGGTTGACTTATGCAGGTGGTATTTGTTTTCTTTGGGAATATAAAATTCAGAAGCTGCAGGGTCAAGTGCTATATAAACGTCAACACCAGGTTTATAGCCGGCTTTTTCGATGGCTTCCATGATAAATATCAAAGCTTCCTCGTTCGACTTGAGGTTGGGTGCAAAACCGCCTTCATCACCTACATTGGTCGAATAGTTCTTCTTTTTAAGGACCTCCTTAAGTGTATGAAACACTTCGGCGCCCATCCTGAGGGCATCGGCAAATGTTTTTGCTCCGATGGGCATAATCATAAATTCCTGGAAGTCAATACAGTTATCGGCATGAGAACCGCCATTTAGGATGTT
>JAKIYU010000018.1 GCA_022708385.1 Bacteroidota bacterium
TGCTTCTTATAACCTTGGCAAGTGTTTTTTCAAGTGCCCTCACACCGGATTCTCGGGTATAATTTTCAATAATTGTTTGAATGACCTGTTTCGGGAACACCAGCCTGTCTTTCTCAAGACCGTGCTCTTTAAGCTGTTTTGCAATAAGGTGATTATAAGCAATTTCTATTTTTTCTTCTATGATATACCCCGATATTTCGATGATTTCCATTCTGTCGAGCAAAGCAGGCTGAATTGTAGCTGTTGTATTGGCTGTAGCAATAAAAAGGACTTTGGACAGGTCGAAACCGATTTCAATAAAGTTGTCGTGAAAGTCATTATTCTGTTCAGGGTCCAGAACCTCGAGTAATGCTGAAGAGGGGTCGCCGTTGAAATTATTACCACTTACTTTATCCACCTCACCAAGCACAAACACAGGGTTGGCCGATTTAACACGTTTAAGGCTCTGAATAATACGCCCTGGCATAGCCCCTACATAAGTTTTACGGTGCCCCCTTATTTCAGCTTCATCTCTCAGGCCTCCAAGCGACACACGAATATACTTACGGCCCAAAGCTTCGGCAATAGATTTGCCCAGTGAAGTTTTTCCAACACCTGGAGGACCTACCAGGCATAATATCGGAGCTTTCATGCTGTCCTTCAGCTTAATAACGGCCAGATACTCTAAAATACGTTCTTTAACTTTATCCAGGCCATAATGGTCTCTGTCGAGTATCTTTCTCGACTTTTTAATATCAATCTTGTCCTTTGTAAATTCCTGCCAGGGCAATTCAACCATTGTTTCGAGATAATTAAGCTGTACAGAATATTCGGCAGCGGCAGGATTCATGCGCTGAAGTTTTAATAACTCTTTATTAAAAATGTCTTCTGTTTCTTTAGCCCATTTTTTTTCCTTTGCTTTTTGCTTCAAATCGTTTATTTCCTGTTCGTTTGGATTTACACCTAACTCATCCTGAATAGTTTTAATCTGTTGATGTAAAATATAATCGCGCTGCTGTTTGTTGATATCATTTTTTACTTTATTCTGTATCTGGTTTTTTAAATCGATAATTTGCAGCTCTTTAATTAATTCAGAAAGTACTGTATTAGCTCTTTGGTAAATGTCTTCAATTTCCAGAATTTTTTGCTTTTCGTCGGCTGAAATATTCAGATTGGAGGCCACAAAATTTACTAAAAAAACAGGGCTTTCTATATTGTTTATAGCAAATGAAGCTTCGGGCGGAAGGTTGGGTGATTTCTTAACTACCTGGTTGGCATTGTCTTTTATTGAATCAATAAGCGCCATATACGATTTGTCCTGTAAAGGTAATTTGGCAATTTTACACATGTCAATACTTGCCATGAGGTAAGGTTCTTCCCTGATTATTTCTCTAATTCTAAAAGCCCTTTTTCCCTGAATTATGATGGTGGTTGACTCGTCGGGCATTTTAAGAATTTTCATCACATTGGCAACCGTGCCCATGTGATAGATGTCTTCTGGCTTGGGGTCTTCAATATTCGCATCTTTCTGGGCAACAACGCCAATCAGGTTTTTCTTGTTGTAGGCGTCTCTAACCAATTTAACCGATTTTTCCCTGCCAACTGTAATGGGAATAACCACTCCGGGAAACAACACTGTATTTTTTAGGGGCAGTATGGGCAGGGTTTCGGGATACAGGTCATTTAATTCCTTATCATAATCCTCGTTAGAATATAACGGAATAAAATCCGGCTCACGTTCATCCATATCAGAAAATTCATTCAGGTTATAGTATAATAAATCTTTCATTTTAAAAAATATATGTCAAAATGTCATCAAAAATCAAGTTTGTTTATGTGCCCTGTTTGCGTTCAGGGCAAAAAATTCATTTTATAAGTATTTGTCTTACAATCAATTATATTTAATAATTTAGCGGTAGTTTTCTAATTTTGGCACTCAAAAAGCAAGGTTGAGTAACAGTCAATTCCTGTACCAATTAGATTTCAGGTCAAATATACCTGAATTCAAGTGTCAGATTATAAACATATTTCAGTATGTTCTTTTCTTCGGCGCTCAGTTCCATATTTCTGCGGGCATAAACCCTTTCGGCAACCGCAATAGCTTTTTTAAATTCGTAGGTTGAAATACCGTTGGGCCCTCCCCATGAAAAGGAAGGTATGAAATTCCTTGGGAAGCCTGCGCCAAAAATACTGGCGTTAACCCCGACAACGGTTCCGGTATTAAACATGGTGTTGATGCCACATTTGGAGTGGTCGCCCATAAAAAGGCCCACAAATTGTAAGCCTGTGGGCTCAAAACGTTTATTGGCATAGTTCCATAATTTAACTTCTTCGTAATTGTTCTTGAGGTTTGAATTGTTAGAATCAGCGCCTATATTACACCATTCGGCAATTACGGAGTTGCCAAGAAATCCGTCGTGGGCTTTGTTGGAGTAGCCAAAAAAGACAGCATTGTTGACTTCTCCTCCAACTCTGGAATAGGGGCCAATTGTAGTAGCGCCGTAAATTTTTGCGCCCATTTTTACTTGTGCGTCATGGCACAATGCAAAAGGACCTCTTATCATACTGCCTTCCATAATTTCGGCATTTTGTCCGATGTAAACCGGGCCTGTAGATGCATTTATAATGGCACACTCCACTTTAGCGCCTTTTTCGATGTAAATTTCGTCGCCAATAAGTTTGTTCGTTTTACTTAACAGGCGGGAAGCTTTGTTTCTGGTAAGTATTTTAAAATCTTCTCTGATGGCTATATCGTTTTTTGAAAAAATATCCCAAAGGTTATTCAGCTTAATCAGGTTTTTCTTGTAAAAAATACTTTCTGTAATATTATCTGTTTCGATGTTAATTTTTTTCATATCTTTGGCTGTAACTGCCATAGCAATAATGGTCTCATCTGAAACCAATACCTGATTCTGCTGTAGTTCAACTACACTTTTAACCAGTTCCTCATCGGGCAATATAGAGCCATTTATCAGAATATTAATATCGTCCTGTACAATGGGGTATTTTTTACTCAGGTACGCCTCAGTCAGTGTAGACGTTTTTGCGTGCAGATAATGTTCCCATTTTTCCCTGATTGTTAAAATACCTATTCTTATATCTGCAATGGGGCGCAGAAATGTGAAAGGCATAAGGTGATTGCGCGAAGCATCATCGAAAAGGATATAATTCATGTTACCAATTTTTGCGAAAAGATTGCGGTTTAAAGATAAAGTAAATTTTTAACATAAAATAAAAAAACCCTTTATAAAAAGGGTTTTTTTTTAAAAGTATTACGTTTCAGAAAAACTATTTTTTGTTTTCGAGATGTTTCTTATAACGGTTTATAAATTTATCTACGCGCCCTGCGGTATCCACAAGTTTCATCTTTCCTGTATAAAACGGGTGTGACGTGTTTGAAATTTCAAGTTTAAACAAGGGATATTCCTTACCGTCTTCCCAAACAATTGTGTCCTTGGTTTTAACAGTAGAACGGGTTATAAATGCATATTCGTTGGACATGTCTTTAAAAACGACAAATCTGTAATCTTTAGGATGGATATCTTTTTTCATTTCTAAAATATTTTCTTTTTTGAGGGTGCAAAGTTAATCATTTTTTTAAAGTAAAAATAAATATTAATAATTTTTATTAAGGGAAAGCAAGGGGAAGTAAAAAAGTTTGAAGTTTGAAGTTCAAAGTTCAAAGTTTGGAGTTCCCTTTCAGGGGCGGTCCCAAGCTCTGTCTATTTGACCAGCCGGAACATTTTATTCCATCTTAAGTTGCCGGGGAACGATTTTTCTTTATTGAGCGAAAGCCAGACAAAAACGGCTTTACCCACAATATGATCTTCAGGAACAAATCCCCAGAAGCGGGCATCAGCTGAATTATGGCGGTTATCGCCCATCATCCAGTAATAATTCATTTTAAATGTATAACTGTCGGAAAGTTGTCCATTGATGTATATTTTATCGCCTTCCACTTTAAGTGTATTTCCTTCATAAGCATGAATAATCCTGTCGTAAAGACATATATTGGATGTGTCGATTTTAACAGTGGCTCCGGCTTCAGGAATATACAGCGGCCCGAAATTATCTTCATTCCATGGATAGGTTTCTTTGAAGGGAAAAATATATTTTTCGAAATAGCCTTTGGGTTTATTTATTTTTACAACCTCGGTTATATTTCTAATTTTCGACAGTTTTTGGGCGCTCTCTTCGGTAATTGCAAAGATATACTCGCCCGGCATGGACGAAGGCCCGCCATCGGTAATATTAAGGTCCTGCAGCACTTTTTTATTAATTTGTGTACCGTCGGTTCTGACAATGTAATTAAACTGCAACTTCCCACCCACCACATTCTCTTTTCCGTTTATGTATATTTTCTGGTCAACAATATGCAAAGTGTCGCCGGGCAGTCCCACACATCTTTTTATATAATTTTCTCTTTTATCAACCGGCCTGGCCACTACGGTAAAGTTCTTATTAACGAATTCCCTGCCCATTTCCCTGCACATGGCGTAATAGCTGCGGCTGCTCTGAAATTCGAGCGTTGTTGTGTCGCCATCGGGATAGTTGAAGACAACGGCGTCGTTTCGTTTTACATCCGACAGTCCAAAGAACCTGTAATAGGGCAGTTTAATCCATTCGAGATAAGATTTGGTGTTTTCGGTAAGCGGCAGAGTGTGATGTGCAAAAGGAAACGACAGGGGTGTATTAGGCACTTTAGGCCCATAACTTATTTTACTGACAAACAAAAAATCACCGACCAGTAAGGATTTTTCCATCGATGATGTGGGTATGGTGTAAGCCTCAATTATGAAAGTGCGGATTATAGTAGCTGCTACCACAGCAAAAATAATGGCATCGGTCCATTCCCTGACAACTGTTTTTTTGAATTTTTCGCATTTATCGGGGTGTACATAAACTTCTTTTTTTGAGAACCCAAGATAGGGCATATAAACGCAGGGAAATATTACGGCTGCCCCTTGTTGCAACAATCCGAATTTTTTAAAACACTTGGCTGTTTCGACAAGCATCAGAAAAATCATAAAGACATTTATAAACGGAAATATTATAAAAATATACCACCAAAGCGGTTTCTTTATAATTTTTAGCCAGATGTAGAAATTGTAAAAAGGCACAACAATTTCCCATCCTTTGTATCCGGCTTTCTGGAAAACTTTCCACAAACCGACAGTGGCTGATATACAACCCAAAATAAACAAAACCGAAAATAACCCCATGTTAATTTATTTTATTATTTATTACTCATAACGTTCAAAGACTCAAATTCCAAATTTCAAACAAAGAGCGAAAGTCTAACTTTAAGTACTTTAGGCATTTTAGGCACTTTAGGCACTTTATTTACTTAAACCTCTTTCACTTTTCAAATGCCAACACATCCTCCATAGTATAAAACCCTGTCCGCCCCTTCAGCCATTCTGCAGCAATAACAGCCCCCAATGCAAACCCGTTTCTGTTTTTGGCGTTGTGTTCAATCATAATCTCATCATCATCAGAATGGTATATAACTCTATGTTCCCCTGTAATATTATCTAATCGTTCAGAAATAATTTGTAGTTCGGTTAAATTTTCAGGTTTCCCATTCGTCCATTTTTTCTTTAACCCATTGATTTTAATTATGTCTTCGGCAAGCTTAACCGCTGTTCCGCTTGGCGCATCAAGTTTAGAGGTGTGATGAACTTCTTTCAGGGACACATCGTATTGTGGGTGTTTGCTCATGATTTGTGCCAGGTAGCGGTTAACAGCAAAAAAAACATTAACCCCCAGGCTGAAATTAGGGGCAAACAACAAGGTGTGTTTCCCTTCCATGCATTTTTTTTTCACTTCTTCCAAGTGTTGGTACCATCCAGTAGTACCCGTAACCAAAGGCACATTTAAAGTGAAACACCTGTCGATATTTGCCAGAACTGACTGTGGCAAAGAAAAATCTATGACAATATCTGCCCTTTTAACAGCATCGGTCTGAGTGAGCCAATCCTGTTCATTATCCAAGAGTGCAAGTATCTCATGGCCTTTTTCAAGTGCAGTATTGTACACTAATTTTCCCATACGACCATAACCTGAAATAATAACTTTCACTGTTTTAAAATTTAAGCATTAATTGCACAGCACTGCCAACCCTAGCCTGAGTCAATGTATTGTTTAACAGTGTTGGTTGCAGTTTCAAACTCAGATTATCGTTGATATCGAACTCATAAAAATGTGCATCTACAGCGGCATCCACAACATTCAGCGCATACAGTACAACAGTAAAGATGTAACTTAGCTCAAGGTTTCTTCTGTAATAGTTTTTGGCCTGCAACAAGCCTTCTGCCGAATATTGCGGGTATGTATCAACGGTAGCAGGATCATTATCGGTGCGGTATTTCAAGGCCTGCTTGTAATCATTATATTTCGATTGGTTGGCATAAATGAAGTAGCCCAGTGTACCAAATCCAGCATATATTACAGGCATTTTCCAGTACTTTTCGTTATAGAACTGCCCCGCACCAGGTAAAACAGCAGAAAGTATGGTGGCTTTTTTAGGGGAATGTGTGAGTAAATTCAGGGTATCGGACTTTTGCGGGAACAAATTATTAAAGCAGCATATCAGCCCGATTAAAATCAATATTTTAGCACAATGAACCTGCACCTGCATTTATTTTTTCAATATCTCAATGAGATGGCCGAGTTCTTCATCGGTATTGCATTTTATCAGAATATTGACAAAACCTTTTAAATCCCTTTTTAAATCTACTTTCATTCCAAGCTTTGCTGTGAGCTCATTTTTCACGGCTTTGAGATGTTTGCGTAAATTAATGTCCGTTTCCGATTTATCTTTTTTCTGTATCAGTTCTTTGGCTATTTTTTCCACCTCCCTTACCGAAAGGCCTTTTTGTATGATACGGTTGTACAATTTAAGCTGTTTTTTTTCATCGCTTATGCTGATAAGCGCTCTGGCATGCCCCATGGATAATAAGCCATCGCGTATTGAAGCCTGAATATCAACCGGCAATTTCAGCAACCTGAGGTAATTGGTAACAGTTGATCTTTTTTTACCGATTTTATTACTGAGTTCTTCCTGTGTCAGCGAAAATTCTTCTACCAGCCTTTTAAAAGACAAGGAGATATCAATGGGGTTCAGGTCTTCGCGCTGAATATTTTCGATAAGCGCCATCTGGAGCATTTCAATATCGGAGCCTGAAGCCCTGATAAATGCGGGTATTTCAGTCAGCCCTGCCAACTTCGATGCCCTGTAACGTCTTTCTCCTGCTATAAGCCGGAATTTATCATTTTCTGTTTTGCACACTGTAATCGGCTGAATCACACCAATTTTTTCGATGGAATCGGCCAATTCGTTCAGCGCCTCTTCTTCAAAAACATTGCGCGGCTGATAGGGGTTTGTTTCTATAAGGTCGAGTGCAATAAATATTATTGAACCGGTCGTTGCGGTATTTAATGCGTTTACATCATCGGCATTCTGAAGTAATACACTTAGTCCGCGGCCCAGGGCGCCTTTTTTAGCATTCATTGATTTATACAGTTAATTCTTTAGTAGCCACTTTTTGATTTACCGTGTTTTTCTGCAATATCTCACGTGCAAGGTTAAGGTAGTTTACAGCGCCCTTGCTTGAAGCATCGTGCATGATAATGGTTTCACCAAAACTCGGCGCCTCTCCCAACTTGGTATTGCGCTGCACAATAGTATTAAACACCATTTGCCTGAAATGCGTCCTGACTTCTTCCACAACCTGATTGGCAAGGCGTAATCTTTTGTCGTACATGGTTAAAAGTATGCCTTCTATACTGAGTCCTGTATTCAGGTTAGACTGAATAATTTTTATGGTGTTTAAAAGTTTTCCCAGGCCCTCGAGCGCAAAATATTCACATTGTACAGGGATAATAACCGAATCGGCAGCGGTAAGTGCATTAACGGTAATAAGTCCAAGTGAAGGCGAACAGTCTATAATGATATAATCATAATCATTTTTGATTTTGTTAATAGCCAAACTCATCATCTTTTCCCTGTTGGGCATATTAATCATTTCAATTTCAGCTCCCACAAGGTCAATATGAGCAGGCAACAGATAGAGGTTGGGTGTTTTGGTTTCAAGAATGATTCCTTTGGGGTCAATGTCATCAATGATACATTCATAAATACTGACTTTAATATTTTTAGGGTCGAAGCCAACACCAGATGTGGCATTGGCCTGAGGGTCGGCGTCAATCAGTAAGGTTTTATGTTCAAGTACAGCCAGGCTTGCGGCCAGGTTAATAGCAGAAGTGGTTTTTCCTACACCCCCTTTTTGATTAGCAATAGCAATGACTTTTCCCATCTTTTTCACAATTTAAAATTCCTATGCAAAAGTAAAAAAAAGCTGACAGTAGTCCATCAGCTTTGTTATTTATTTATTAATTTACTTGTTTTATTTTTCCGGTTCCTTATGTCCTCCCAAATCGTCAAAATCGACATCGGAATATCTATCCTTGTTCTGATTTTCAGGTTCTTCAACCTGAGCAGGTTTTTCACCGGTGTTTACAAAATGTATAACGGCATCGAGCCCTTCTTTAAACTTTTCAAAATCTTCTTTATAAAGGAAAATTTTATGTTTTTCGTAATAAAATTTATTTGTCTCGGTGTTGAAACATCTCTTACTTTCAGTAATGGTTAAATAAAACTCTTCCGACCTGGTTGATTTCACATCAAAGAAGTAAGTTCTTTTGCCGGCCCTTACCGATTGCGAGAAAACCTCATCTCTTTCTCTTCCTTTTTCCTGATTTCCATACTCTTCCATAGTTCATTTTTTTAATAGTACAACAACTTATTTACCGCACAAATATATGAAAAAAAATTAATGTAATTGCACCTAATTGTAGATTTTATTAAACTAAAACACACTTTAATGAGAATAATTGATATAAAAAAGATTATTTCCCGATGAACTTTTTAATACCTGTTTACAGCGTTTAAATCTTCGAAAGCGGTTTTAACCCTTGCAGCCATAACTTTTTCTCCTTCCCTGAGCCACACCCTGGGGTCGTAAAATTTTTTATTTGGTTTATCTTCGCCTTCAGGATTGCCAATTTGGCCCTGAAGATATAATTCTTTCGACTTATAATAATTAAGCACACCTTCCCAGTAAGCCCACTGGGTATCTGTATCAATATTCATTTTTATTACGCCGTATGAAATGGCTTCTCTTATTTCCTGCTGACTTGACCCGGAGCCTCCATGGAACACAAAATTGACGGGGTTGGATGCTGTTTTGAATTTATCTTGGATATATTTTTGTGAATTTTTGAGGATAATGGGTTGCAATTTTACATTACCCGGTTTATAAACCCCGTGAACATTACCAAAAGAGGCCGCAATAGTAAATCGGTCGCTCACATTGCTCAGTTCAGCAAAAGCGTAGGCTACTTCATGAGGCTGAGTATAAAGCCTGGCACTGTCCACTCCGGTATTGTCCACACCATCTTCTTCACCTCCGGTAATACCGAGTTCAATTTCAAGTGTCATTCCTATCCGGCTCATCCTATTGAGATATCTTTTGCAGATTTCGATGTTTTCTTTCAGGGGTTCTTCCGATAAATCGAGCATGTGCGAACTGTACAGGGGTTTGCCATTTTTTGCAAAGAATTTTTCTCCCTCATCCAGCAGGCCGTCAATCCAGGGTAAAAGTTTCTTAGCAGCATGGTCGGTATGTAAAATTACGGGGATGCCATAATGTTCGGCCAAAAGATGTATGTGCAAAGCGCCCGCAACACCTCCTGTAATACAAGCTCTTTGGTTGTCATTATTGAGGGATTTCCCTGCATAAAACTGGGCGCCACCGTTCGAAAACTGGATTATTACCGGAGAGTTTACATTCTTTGCAGCCTCCATAACAGCATTAACCGAATTCGTACCCACTACATTAACAGCAGGCAGCGCAAACTGCTGGGCTTTGGCTATTCGAAAAATCTCTTGCACATCGTTGCCGGTAGCAACACCAGGCGCTACCTTAGCTGATATTTTTTCTGACATAATTATAGATTTTATTTTTTAATAAACACAAAACTACGTATTTTTTTAAAATGATTGAGGTTCGTTTAAATAAAAAAACCAGCTTATTTTCACAAGCCGGTTTTTTGGTTTTTCTTAAAAATTACTGAGAAAGGGATATATTATCTTCTTCTGTTGTTGTAATTTCCAGAATTTCCGCCTTCGGTTTTTGGACGGGCTTTGGTAACAGCGATATTCCTATCGTTAACAGGTTTGCCGTTCAGGGTGTTAATAGCCTGTTCAGCTTGTTCGTCCGAAGCCATTTCAACAAATCCGTAGCCTTTGCTGCGTCCGCTGAATTTGTCGGTAATGATTTTAACTGATGTAACTTCGCCGAATTCTTCAAATAATTCGCGGAGGTTTTCTTCCTTGATACCGTAATCAAGATTTCCAATGTAAAGATTCATGTGAGAAAAGAATTAAAAATTTATGGGCACAAAGGTAAATATTTTTTTAAAAAGAAAATAATTTTGACAAAAATATTTTTTTTGTGTATTTTTTTATGAAAAATAAAGACAAAATGGATATGTGTTAATAAAAAATATTGTTTTAAATTTTATATTGTTTGACTGACAGCCATTTTCAAATGAAGAATTTCTTTTGTATTACCTAATTTTGAAATATTTTATGTACGTTTGTATTACAAATGAATAAATTATTTTACAAATGAAATTTGGCGTTGTTATATTCCCCGGTTCCAATTGCGACCACGACATGATTTATGTTCTAAAAGACATAATGAAACAGGAGGTTGTAAAACTTTGGCACAAAGATACTGACTTGCAGGGATGTGATTTTATCATGCTGCCCGGTGGTTTTTCGTATGGCGATTATTTGAGGTCGGGCGCCATTGCACGCTTTTCGCCCATAATGAATGAAGTTATTAATTTTGCCCACAAAGGCGGCAATGTGATGGGGGTATGCAACGGCTTTCAGATATTGTGTGAAGCAGGCCTTTTGCCTGGCGCCTTGTTGCACAATAACAACCAGAAATTTATATGCAAAAATGTTTTTATTAAAGCCGAAACAACCAACACACTGGTAACCGCATCGCTCGAAAAAGGCAAAGCGCTCAACATTCCTGTGGCACATGGCGAAGGGCGTTTTTTTGCACCGGAGCCCATGATGCAGGAAATTATTCAATATGACGGCATCCTTTTCAAATACTGTGACGAAAACGGCAATGAGACTGAAGCATCCAACCCCAACGGGGCACTGCTTAACATTGCAGGTATTTGCAACAAAGGCAGGAATGTCTTTGGTATGATGCCTCATCCCGAGCGCGCTGCCGACAATGAATTGCGCAATACCGACGGAAAGAAACTCTTTGATTCAATCGTAAAAAACTTTAGATAACATGCCCGTCAGTTTAGTTACCGGCGGTGCCGGTTTTATCGGAAGTCATCTCACAAACGACCTCATAGGCATGGGGCACACCGTTGTGGTACTCGATGACCTGAGTGGCGGTTTTAAAGAAAATGTGAACCCCCGGGCTATTTTCGTAGAGGGCTCGGTTGTTGACCATGCACTATTGGAGAAGTTGTTCAACCAGTGGACATTTGACTATGTGTATCACCTGGCAGCTTATGCTGCTGAGGGCCTGAGCCATTTTATAAAACGTTTCAATTACACCAACAATCTGATTGGCAGTGTGAACCTGATAAACGAATCGGTAAAACACAAGGTGAAATGCTTTGTATTCACTTCTTCCATTGCTGTTTACGGCAATTGTCCGCCGCCCATGCGCGAAGATATGACACCCGTACCCGAAGACCCCTACGGCGTAGCCAAACTGGCTGTGGAACAAGACCTGAGGGTTACGCACGAAATGTTCGGACTGAATTACATTGTTTTCCGCCCCCACAATGTGTATGGCGAATACCAGAACCTGGGCGACAAATACCGCAATGTGGTGGGCATCTTCATGAACCAGCTCATGCAGGATATACCGCTGACTATATTCGGCGATGGCAATCAGACAAGGGCATTCAGCTACATTGGCGATGTAACCCCCTATATAGCACACAGTGTTGAGATTCCCACTGCCATGAACCAGGTTTTCAATATTGGGGCAGAAAAAGATTACACTGTAAACGAACTGGCCGAAACGGTCATGAAGGTTATGGGCAAGGAAGGCCTGATACGCCATGTAGATTCGCGCAACGAAGTGATGCACGCCTGGTCTGACCACAATAAAGCCGCACAGATACTGGGATTTAAACAACAATACACACTCGAGGAGGGTCTGACCAGGATGGCAACCTGGGCAAAAACAGCCGGTATCAGAAAAAGCGAAAAGTTCAAAAACATTGAAATTACCGAAAAACTTCCTCCTGTATGGCTTGAATAAAAAAGATAAAAGACAAAAGTAGAAAGTTAAAAGTATAAAGGGGCCAATAGCTATCGTGAGTGGTAATGAGGGAATGTGATGAGGCGAAATGAAGGCAGGTTAGCAAAAATATAATTTCTGAATAAGCACAGGATGTAGGTTGAGAAATTGATAACAGATTAAATGAGTTTAAGGAAAAAGATTTTATTTATCGCCCCGCATCGCCCCGACAGGGCACCCAGTCAGCGTTTTCGATTTGAACAATACCTTTCATACCTTAAACAAAACGGGTTTAAATGTACTTTTTCTTATCTGGTAAGTGAAAAAGACGACAAACTGCTATACAGCAAAGGCCGCATTGTAGCTAAATTTTTTCTGTTTCTTAAATATTTCCTTATCCGAATACGGGACGTTTTCAGGGCATTCCGTTACGATGTGGTTTTTATTCAGCGCGAAATGTTCTTTTTGGGGCCTCCCCTGTTCGAAAGCATGCTCAGACTTACCGGTGCCTGTATCATTTTCGACTTCGACGATTCAATATGGCTTCCCAATGTTTCAGAAGCCAACAGAAGCCTCAACTGGCTTAAAAGCTACAGCAAGACATCGAAAATAATCGGTTATGCCGACTGTGTTTTTGCCGGGAACAGGTACCTTCACGATTATGCCATACGCTTTAATAAAAACGTAAAGATTATTCCCACAACCATAGATACAGAGGAATACCAGAGGGCAGAAACAGTTAAAGAAAATAATAGCATCTGCATTGGCTGGAGCGGGAGTTTTACTACCATCCAGCATTTTAAGTTTGCCGAGCCTTTCCTTAAAATCATTAAAGAAAAATATGGCTCCCTTGTTCACATCAAAGCTATAGGTGACAGGACGTACACCAATACTGAGCTGGACGTTGAGGCACTCGACTGGAACAAGAAGGACGAACTCAGGGAGTTGTCTTCATTCGATATTGGTATTATGCCGCTGCCTGACTACATGTGGGCCAAGGGCAAATGCGGCCTCAAGGGCCTGCAGTACATGTCGCTGGGCATCCCCACCATCATGTCGCCGGTGGGTGTCAACGAAGAAATCATTCAGGATGGGGTAAACGGTTACCTGGCCACCAATATTAATGAATGGGTGGAAAAAATATCCCTGCTCGTAGAGTCGGTAGAGCTCAGGCAGCGTATAGGCATAAAGGCACGCGAAACCGTTGTAAACAAGTATTCTTTTGAAGCTTTAAAAGATGTTTATCTTGGTATTTTTTCGGAGCTGGTAAAATAGATTGCACCGACAACATTGTTAATATTTTCTTTAAAACAAAACATTTTACTTTGAATTTCAAAAAATTAAAAAGAGTAATTTTATAATCTGAATATTAAAAGATGGCAGATAAAGACATAAAACAATTAAAACACCTTTGGGAGCAGGAAAAGGAGGAATATAAAACCGCCGAAATTGGAACCGGCGTTCAAAAATTTGTAAAACAAGTTTTTGAATCAAAAGAGCTTTTTAATTTGGTAGAAGGTAAACTATCAACTTCCGATTTAAAACGCCAGAATGAATTTTTAACAGAAGCAAAAAAGAAAGGCCGAAGAGCCGATGTTGTTATTTTTATTGATTCAGATGTAATAATTCCGGTAGAAATTGAAAAGCATACGCATATAAAAAATGGTATAAAACAAATTTATAACTATCAAAGCGACTGGTCTAAAAAATATGGACTTCTAACAGACGGAAACGAATGGTGGTTTTACAATAACCGATTTGTTGAAAAGAAATTTTTTATTAAGGACATATTAGAAAATCCAACAAACTTTCTAACATATTGGAAAGAATATACAACCGTAGATTATTATTATCGTTCATTTTTCGAGAAAAAAGGTCAATTAAAACTTTTTGAAGAACCTGCTCCGAATTTGGATGATGTTAGAGAAGATTTTTTCCTTGATATTACTAAACTTATTGAAAATTTTGAAAATAAATTGAATCTTAAAGGATATTTTAAAAAGGAAAAAAACGAAACTGAAAGAAAAAAGAAAGCCGTTGAAATTACTTATGCTTACCTTATTCAATTTATTTTATATAAAGTTCTTGTTGACAATGCTTTTAATGATTTTGAAGATGACTGGAATGAACGATTGAAAAGCATTGATAAAGCAATTAGGGCAGAAGCTTATGGCGATGTGCTCACAAAAATCAAAGGGATAAGCGATAAAATTTCTGATAAAGTGTATAAGCGTTTCAATGATGAGCAATTGATGATAAACAATAAGCTGAAAGAAATTTTATCTGAGCCCAAAACTGAAATAAGCGATGTATCTGTATGGCTTGATATTTTACTTTTTATCAACCGTTACAATTTTGCAAATGTTCAGAACGAAATATTTGGTTATGTTTACGAGAATTATTTGAAAGACCTTTATCTTGATGATAAGAAAGGGCAATATTTTACCGACCCAAATGTAGTTGAGTTTATGCTCAATGAAATGGGTTATACCAAAGACAATCTTCAAAAAAGATTTGCAAAAGACAAAGACAGTATCTCAATAATAGACCCATCTTGCGGTTCTGGTACTTTCCTTTACAACGCAACACATAGAATTGTTGAAGCATTTTTTGATGGAAGTAAAGAATCTGCTAAGAAAGCCGAGAAACTTATAAATGAAAATATTTTTGGTTTTGATATTGCAGAATTTCCGCTTTATCTGGCGGAAATGAATATATTAATGAGAATGTTGCCATTAATCATTAATGAAAAATACAACAATCCGGTTGAACAAAAAATTAAAGTTTTCAAAACCCGCGACAGTATTGCAGAGTTTTTAGATACAGCTATTAAAAACACATTATCTGATATTAATGTTGCTTATAAAAAATCGCACGGGCAATTAAGTCTTTTTCAAAATGTTCTTGATTTGGGTTATGATAGTTTTATGCGTGATAAAGGCGATTTAGATAACCTTAAAAATAGTTTGGAAATAAAAAATTCAAAACCAAGAACAAGATTTGATTTTGTGGTTGGAAATCCGCCTTATGTTTCTTTTAAAGAATGTTCAAAACAAAGGTTGTTGTTTTTTGAACTACAAAAACAAAAAAAAATAAAAATGAATGATATATATGGCTTTAACCTCCATAGTATACCAACTAATGTAAAAAAATATGCACCTAATCCTAATTTGTATGCCTATTTTATTGCTTTAGGAACGGCTTTACTAAAGGATGGAGGTACAATATCATATATTATTCCTCAAACTATTTTATATGCAGGAGATCTTGATGTATTAAGATTTCATCTTTCCAAATATTATACTATTGAAAAAATTATTAATTTCTCCGGCAAAATGTTTATTGGAAGGGGAATAAAACAAAACAAGCCTATTCCTACATCAAGTCTCATTTTTGTAATAAAAAAAATTCCTCCTACCCCAGGACACAAAGTGAAGATAGTTAACTATACTATAGCTACAACTTCAGTTGATGAAGTGATTCTTAACTTAATCAAGAAAAAAAATATTTGTTCATTTGAAATTTTACAAAAAGAATTATACAAAAATGTTCTCAATTGGAATTTTATTCTTCAAAGTGAATTATTTATTGAATTTTATAATGATTATTTGAAATATTCAGAAAATCTAGAAAAATATTATAACCATGAGTTATCTAAACAATATTTTAAATCAAAATTTTATTTTGATAGAGGCTTGAAATATCCAAAAGATAGTTTAAAAAAAAATCAAACTTATGGTGAGGATTTAAATGTTCCATTACTACCAAAGGGCTGCTATAATTCAAAAAGAAGTAATGATAATATTTCAATTTCACTTCTAGATTTTCCTTTTGGTAGTCAAGGAATAGAAGTCTTTAAATTGCCTTACAAAATATTATGGAGATATATTAATTACGATCATTTCAGATTTTCAGAGGATGATATTATGATTGATTACAATCATGTCCTAATAACTTCAAATAATAAAAGTGAAACATTATATTTGCTTGCATTGCTTAATAGCTCTGTTTCTCAAGTGATTTTTAACAATTTTTTAAAAAATGAAAATGAAAAAGATATATTAATAGGAATAAAATCTGTAAAAGAATTGATACAGACGCCTATTATTAACGAAAAAAACTTTGAATTGAAAAGAAATATTATATTATCAACGGAAAAACTTCTCTCATTAGAAAAGACCTCTTTACTTGATATTATTGATTTCAAAGGAATTTTACTTCAAAAATTTCAAACCGTTGATGTGGTAGGTGATAACTTAGTAATTCGCTACAAAGACAAGGAAGCAAAATGCAAAATAATTCAAAATCCGGATTTAGTAAAATCAGTTGTTTCCGGTATTAAAAAAATGGATTTGTTTAATGAAGAAGGAATTGGCAGTATTTCAGAATTGAAATCCCTATCTGCATTTGATAAAGACTATCAAACACAACTTAAAAACTATATTGACGACCTTGTTTACGCATTATACTTCAAAATAAAACTACCTGATTTAGGTTTTGAGAATGCTGAAGAAATCAGAAAAGTTTGCGCAAAGCATAAATATTATAAACTCGTAAATTCAAAATAATATGAACAGAGAACAGCACGAAGAAAACTATAACTTACTCAAATTTCAACAAGGTTTGAAAGAATATATTTTTATGACCCGCTCAGGTTATCGTCATTTCTTTGTTCTGGGTAATGACCTTAAAGATGCTGAAGAAAACTTTATGCGTATTGATGAAATAAAACGTAATGGCTTTACTTTAGAAGAGCTTCCTATTCGGCTGGAATATGACAAAGAAAAATGCAAAGATTGGAGTATGGATATGTATTGGGAGAATAACGAAAATAAAGAAACAGAGATTTTACCAACATAATTGCAGGCACATTACCAAAGCCACGCAGACCACACCTATATAAAGTCTAATAATTAATTGCACAAATTAATTTCATTTTTTCGTTTGAGCAAAAGAAATGTGAGAACATTTTCCAGAAGAGCACTTTTCTTTCTTTAAGGCTTAATATA
>JAKIYU010000268.1 GCA_022708385.1 Bacteroidota bacterium
AAAAAACAAACCCAAAGAAACTATTGATGAAGATGGCGATATTGTTGTTGAAAATAACCGCAAAGCAGCCCCTGTAAAAGAAATTGTATTTATTTATGACAAAGGTGTTGTAAAAACAAGGGAGGTTAAAACTGGCATCCAGGACAATAATTACATTCAAATAATCGAAGGTCTGAAAAAAGGCGAAGAGATTGTTGCAGGGCCTTACAGGGCTGTTTCACGCAACCTGAAAGACGGCACAAAAGTTAAGAAAGTAGAAAAAGACAAGATAAAGCTTGACTGATGGCGTATCTGATTCATCTCGAAACCTCTACAAAAAGCTTGTCGGTTGTTGTATCTCAGGACGACAGGTTTATTGCCGAAAAAACCACACATTCTGAAAACACCCATTCAGAAAATATTACTCTTTTTATGGAGCAGGCAGTTAATGAAGCAGGAATTAAGCTTCAGATGCTTGATGCTGTTTCTTTAAGCAAAGGTCCCGGTTCTTATATGGGACTTCGCATTGGTACATCAGCAGCCAAAGGACTTTGTTATGCCCTGGACATCCCCCTTATTGCTGTGGACACACTGCAAAGTATGGCACTGAAAATGTCGCACGAAACAAATACCCCAAAGGCTCTTTATTGCCCGATGCTTGACGCCCGAAGAATGGAAGTATATTGCGCCTTGTACGACGAACACAATAATTGCCTACAACCCACAGTTGCAAAAATAATTGACAAAACATCCTTTGAAAAAGAACTCGAAAACAACATCATTTACTTTTTCGGAAACGGGGCATCAAAATGTAAAGCCGTTATTCCTGAAGGATGCTTTGATTACACTCGCATGGCATCGTTTCAAATCAAAATTATTCGAAAACTTAGCCTATTTTGAACCCTATTATCTTAAAGATTTTATTCCTGGTTTGCCAAAAGTTAAAGGACTCAGATAGTTTATTTAATTTTTTTGTATATTTATACGGTCATTATAAATAATTTCAACCTGCATTTATGAATAAGCTGATTTTAATTTTTTTTGTCATGGCCATTGGTTCATCTGCTTTAGCACAGCATGACAAAGAACAAAAAGACACCATAAACGCCAAAGAAACAACGACTTATATAGAAAAGGTCTTTGGATTAAATCTTGAAATGATACTGGTACCTGGAGGCACATTCATGATGGGATGTGGCATTGAACAAGGTCGTAATTGCGAAGACGACGAGAAACCTGTGCACCAGGTTACATTAAGAGATTTTTATATAGGCAAATATGAAGTAACTCAAAAGCAATGGTTTGCTGTTATGGGTACCAATCCCAGTAATTTTTCGGGTTGCGACAATTGCCCCGTTGAAAATGTAAGCTGGAATGATGTACAAGAGTTTATTAATAAATTAAATGAGGCTTCGGCTGTAAAATTCCGACTACCCTCTGAAGCCCAATGGGAATATGCGGCCAGGGGTGGTGCCAAATATTATAATACTAACAATAAATTTTCTGGTAGTAACAACCTGGACGAAGTGGCTTGGTATAATAAAGACAAAAAAGGAAAGGAAGATAAAACGGGTAGGACACATCCTGTTGGTCAAAAAAAACCTAATGAGCTGGGTTTATACGACATGAGCGGTAATGTATGGGAGTGGTGCAACGATTGGTATGATAGTTATTCCAATGCCAAACAGGCCTACCCCGAAGGTCCTTCTAAGGGGTCATACCGCGTTTTCAGAGGAGGCAGCTGGAATAATACCGATAACTCTTGCCGTGTTTTTTTTCGTCATTATATGACTCCCGATTCAAAATATTATAACCTTGGCTTCCGCCTTGTTTATATTCCTTAAATTAAGAAAATATGGAACTGTACTCAATTTACGCCGAAGATTTTAAACTCGATGGTGGCGCCTGCTACGGCGTTGTACCAAAAAATATATGGCAGAAATTTGTCCCTGCCGATGAAAACAACCTGATAAATATTTGCCTGCGTTCGCTGTTGATAAAAGAAGAAAACCGGCTTATCCTAATTGACACAGGCATTGGCACAAAGCAGGGAGAAAAATTCCTCAGCCATTACGACCTTTTTGGAGATAACAGCCTCGAAAAATCTTTCAGCCAAACGCCCTATACCTATGACGATGTGACCGATGTTATTTTTACCCACCTTCACTTCGACCATTGCGGAGGCGCTGTTATTATTAATAAAATCAACCGGCTACCCGAACCCCGCTTTAAAAATGCGCTTTACCATGTCAGCAAAAAACAGTGGGATTTGGCTTATAACCCCAATAAAAGAGAAAAAGCCTCTTTCTTTAATGAAAATACAGATGTCCTTAGGGAAAAAGGACTGGTTCGTTTTGTTAATAATGAGGAATATTTTACGCCACATATTTATTTAAAAATCGTAAACGGCCATACCTTAGGGCAACTTATTCCTATAATTAATTATGGTAACAGGATACTTGTTTATACCGCTGATTTTATACCATCCCTTGCAAACATAGCAATTCCCTACATTGCATCCTACGACACACAACCTCTGGTAAGCATGGAAGAAAAGGAAATTTTTCTTGAAGAGGCCGTTAAAAACAACTACATACTGTTTTTTGAACACGATTATTACAACGAATGTTGTACTGTGAAAAAGGATGAAAAGGGACGGTTTAAAGAAGATGCGGTTTTTAAACTTTCAGATTTGACGGTAAATTCCTGACATCATTACATTATCAGCAATAACAAGAGCAGTAAGGGCCTCTACCACCGGCACAGCCCGCGGTACAGGGCAAACGTCGTGGCGGCCTTTGATGGCAATATGTGCCGACTTCCCTTTTATATCAACAGTATCCTGGTTCTTCGTTATAGAGGCCACAGGTTTAAAAGCTACAGAGAAATAAATATCTTCACCATTGGAAATTCCACCCTGTATGCCCCCCGAATTATTGGTTGCTGTACCTATACGGCCATTTTTGTTAATGAATTCATCATTATGCTTACTCCCTTTCATAGCGGATGCCTTAAATCCAGACCCATATTCAAATCCTTTCACAGCATTTATCGAAAGCATGGCAGCAGCCAACTGAGCCTGCAATTTACCAAAAACGGGTTCGCCCAAACCCACAGGACAATTTTTTACCACACAGGTTATTATACCACCAACGCTGTCCCCTTCCTTTGCAATTTTTTTAAGTAAGGCCAGCATTTCTTTTTCGGCTATTTTATCGGGGCAATACAAAGGTGAACTTATTATTTTACTTAAATTAAATTCTGCATAAGTTTTCCCTAACGACACCTCTCCAATTTGAGAAACAAATGCTGTTATATTGATTTTGTAATTCTTCAGCACCATCTTAGCAAATGCGCCTGCAATTACCCAAGTTAAAGTTTCACGCGCCGAAGCTCTCCCTCCTCCCCTGTAATCGCGGATACCATACTTCATCTGCCATGAAAAATCGGCATGAGAAGGGCGATATATATTTGCCAGATTCTCATAGTCCTTGCTTGCAGTATCTACATTACGAACTATAAAAGCAACCGGAGTTCCTAAGGTAAGCCCATTACATATACCCGAAATAAACTCAACCGCTTCTTTTTCTTTTCGCTGTGTTTCAAAAAAATACTTACCTCCTTTTCTTCTCTCAATTTCAGCATTAATTAGGTCAAAATCCACTTCCATCTTAGCAGGTAAGCCATCTATAACACCTCCTATTGCCTTGCCATGAGACTCACCAAAGGTGGTTAGTTTAATTATATTCCCCAGACAATTTAATCCCATGTTACATATTGTTATATAGTGTGATGTATTTACTGATAATATTATCCGTTTTAAAATTCTCTAAAGCTG
>JAKIYU010000269.1 GCA_022708385.1 Bacteroidota bacterium
CGTTACACAAACAGTAATGGAGTCTGTTGTAGGCAACTGGGCAAATGAAATGTTAGCCGAGCCCCCTGTTATAGTTCCTGTTCCAATTATTTCATTATTAACGGTAAGGGAAACATGCGCCCCGTTAACATTGCAATTGACCTGCATTTGTGTTTCCTGTTGCATAATGCTTTGCGGATGGGTTACAGTCATAGTTTGCGGAATATCGGTGCGTACCATTAAAGAGGGGTCACCGAAAAGATTCCATGTGTCGGTTATTTCTGAGCCAGCAGAGCCGTGAACATCGTTCATGTACATACAGCCGTTTAGCGAAATACCGCCAAAAGTACGCTTTATGTTATTAGTGTAGGACTCTACAAGGATGTCATTCATTTCGTCCTGGCCTGTCATGGGGGGAGCCCAGCTTTGATTAATAGTGGACATGAGCGTGGCTACTGCGCCAATGGGCTGGTTGCTGCTAGTTGCCCGTGTCCATGCTTCACCAAAGCAGGTGGTATTTACAAAGGCGCCATTCACGCAACCTACCGACCAGATAAAAGGTAGCATCCCTGCATTGTTAAGACTGTTGATATTGGTATTGCTGAAACCCGATGTGCCCCATGAGGTTTCGCTGCCATGACCTGTGTAATTTATTATTCCGGCGCCGCCGTTAATAGCTGCTGCTACCTGGGCTACCGTGGGGCCGCTGGTCGTTTCGTGAAGCTGGGTAACTGTAACATAATTATAACCCAGCAAGTCGGTTCTGATATGGTCTTCGTGTTGAATGTCCGACTCACCGCCGTTGTGCCCTATGCCTGCCCCTTCGGAAGAAGCCATGCAAATACCCTTGTTTAACCAAGCAGGTGAGGCTACCGGATTCTTTTCATAATCCACGCTGCGTTTAACTTCAGTTTGAACGTGGGCGTTTGTTTCTGCTGAAAACCTGCCAACAAAAACTTCGGGATAGGAGTCGGTACCGACAAGGTAACCGTAAGCGTTGTCTGAATGTCCTGTCGAAAGTGTATTGGTTGGTATCTGGGCTGCATCACCCACCAGGAGCACAAATGTTAAGCCCTTTTGGTTGTAATAGTTAAGTATATAGGATTTTATGGCAGCAGATGTGGTGCCAATAGTTGATACATTGACTATTTCGGTAGGTATGCCTTCAAGTTTTTTCCAATTAACAAAATTCTGCATATCTGTCATAAAATTGCCGTAACAGATGATTAGTAAATTGCCCTGGTCGGCTACAGGGGTGTATTTCGATTGGTTATAATTCAGAAATTGTCGTTGGTAAATATTGTTAAATTCCTGGTCCACTTTTGCAAGTGGCTTAGTCCTGTTTAGAGGGTTATCGCCGTTTAGGGCATCAGTTACCTGTACCTCAACAGTGATGTTGCTGTAAACTCTCAGTTTTTTTGTTACCGGATTGTATTGAAAAGGATAAAAATTTACAGTTTGACCTCTAAAATCCCTGAGAATATATGGATCGCCAAGGTCTGTAAGTTTACCGGGGAAAAATTCATTTTTGTTATACACACTACCATAGGTATAGGGGCTGTTTGTAGGATTTATATTGCGGTACAGGTTGCCTTTTGAGGGCGCTATTAAGATATTCGAATACTCCTTATAGGTAGTATTTGTTACTACGGCCTTCATACGGGCTTTATCAGGTATAATAACCGAACGGGCAAATTTAGGCACATCAGGAGCTCCTTTTTCCATCACAGACACACCTCCCTGGGCTTTGTAAATACTTGCCTGGCCCTGTGGTGTCAATACGTTAGTTGAGGAAAAATTGTTGAGGGTAAGCGTTAATTCTGTAGAATTGATATCGGAATTTATAAGTAGAATCCTGTTCTGCTTTTGAGAATTAAGCTGCACTGGTGCGACCTGAGCCAGCCCTGAAATATAAAGGGCTATAAAAAGGAAAAAGAAAGTTGTTTTTTTCATGGGGGTATGTTTTAAATATTGATTGCAGTAAAAAGATTTTGAAATTTATGAAGAAAAATTAATAAATAAGCAATTTCTTTACAATTTGTTTGTCGGGAGTTATAAGTTTAACCAAATACACGCCTTTGGCCCATTCGCTCAAATCAATAATATGTGTGGTATTTTCTGCCGGTAAGGTTTTGGCACACACCTCTAAGCCCTGAATATTGGAAATATTGAGTTGGGCTTTAACAGCGCCGAAGCCTTCGATTTGAACCGTTACCTGATTTTTGGCAGGATTAGGAAAAAGGTTAAAGGAAGTGTTATTATTTTGTTGTTGCAAGCCAACTGGTGTAACACAAACAACCTCGGCAGACCAACCGCTTTTTGTAATAGAATAGTCGGATGTAAACCTGAAGGTAAGGGCTCCGGAAGGGTTATTGGCTTCGAAAGGACCGGGTAAGTTGGTGCCGCAGTAAGTGCCAATTAGCGGAGCAGAAGCAGAACTGCCGTTATAAACTTTCAACTCGTCCCAGCAGCTTCCCGCTGAAACATTTTCCTCAATATTGAATTCGCTGAATGAGACCTTTATGTTGTTTCCATTTACAGCTGGCATAAAGGTTATGGTTTTAATTTCATCGTTGGCGTAATTAGCTGAAGGGCCACCCGAGTCGAAGAAATAGGCAATACAAGTCGTTACAGTGGTATCTTTCATGTATATTTCGGGAATTTCACCCAATATAAGACTAATAGTGTCAATTAAGGTATAAGGCGGTGCAGTAGCGTTATATACCAGCTTGACAAGCGTACCGGGAGGTGCCAGGGAGTCGGCTTTGATGCTGAATACGGCATCGGCAAACTGGGTGGGTGCGATATTACCCAAAGACGCTGTGGCATTATTTACAACAAGCAGATTGCTTAACGATTGTAAAGTACCTGTGGTATTGGTTGCCGTAGCATGGCCGTTGTTGTAAGTCGGAATTGTTAGATTGGCTGTTTCGTTGGGGTCGAGGATGCCGTCGCTGTTGCCCAAATCATCCAGCTGAAAGGGATTCGCAGCTAAAAGAGGTGCTTTAAGTGTAATGGTAAAATTCGATACCCACAGGCTGTCGTTAACATCTTTGCATTCAAGCGTAAATGATACAATGTTTTGGTCTGGAACAAGGTTGTTTACAGTAAATGCAAAAGCATTGCTTTGGTTTGCGGTGGCATTGGCAGCAATATTACCAAAGGTTTGGGTGCTGTCGGTAATAGTTACATAAGCCGAAGTGGTTTTAAGTTTAGCCTGAACCGCATTAGCTGTTTGATTGCCCACATTTTTCAGTGTCATGTTTAAGATTATGTTTTCGCCGTAATCGGCCTCGCCGTTATTGTTACCACCGGCGTCGTTTATAATGTGGTTGTTGTAAATAACGTAAGGGCCATTGGGCACAATGGCTGTAATGGTGCCTATATGAGGTTGCCTGTTCTGGCGCGTGGCCACCACATCGACAGTGCCGGGTGTTGTAATGGTAGTAATGCTCAGGTTGATAATGCCACTGGCATCCGTAAGACCGGCGCCAAGCAGGATGCCGTTTTGTGAAAGTGCTACATAGGTATAGGGTTCGGTAGTTATGGTAAACGATGAAGCGCCAATCAGGATAACAGGGCTGTATGAGATAGTAAGGGGCAGGGGTACCTTAAAATAGGGCATAAGCGAAGGGTCGCCCATGAGATGATAAATTTCCCAGTAATAATCGGCGCTTGTGTTGGTTGATTGTTGTACAGCCAGGTTACCTGCTATATTTATCTGGCCTTGTGTTACAAACCATTCGGGAAAAGCCTCGCCATGGGTGTGAAACATGCGGTCAACAGCGCCCAGGGAGTTAACATCATAAACGGGATTCAGTACCGCTG
>JAKIYU010000019.1 GCA_022708385.1 Bacteroidota bacterium
GCCGAGGGGGTCGCCATACACTTCAATAAAGCCATTGACAAAATCTACTGTAGAGTTGGTGTCGTTGAGCCAGAGGATGCTGTAAGTATCAAATGTCCTGAGGTCGCCCGTTTTGTAAAACTCAATAAGTTTTTCCAAGGCTTTCTTCTGGGCTTCATTTTCGGCCACTGTGGTGGCTTTTTCGAGCCAGTAAACAATTTTCTCGATGGCCTGTGTGTACATACCGCCCACCTTCCACACTTTTTCAACCACCTTGCCTTTTTCGGCTACCACTTTGGAGTTAAGTCCATACGAAATGGGATGGGGGTCGTTTCTGTCAGTAATACTGTTATAGTATTTTTCTACCATTTTTTGCGTCACCCCTTCGTAAAAATTCGTGGCCGAGGCAGCAACAATATCTTTTTTGGTATCCTGTTCAATCTTTTTGGAGTCTTTTTTCTCGTCAAAGAGCAGCGGCAGAATAATTTTTGTGAAGTCTTCAAGCGATTGTCCCTGTGACAGGGGGAATGCAGCTTCGGGAGAATTTTTGACAAGGTTTGCAAAGTATTCCTGACTGAATTCAGGTTTGAACTTGTCTGAAGCATAATGATGATGGATGCCATTCGAGACAAATACCCGCTTGACATAGACCATAAATTTTTCAAAATCAGGGGCTTTCCTGTCGCCGCTGTACTTTTCGACTATTTGTTGCAGGGTGGTACGGATGAGCAGGTTGTTTTTGTAATTCTGGTCCCAGATGATATCGTAACCCGACTGGGCGGCTTCGTAAAGGTAGTACAGCAGGGTTTTCTGTTGCAGGCTCAGTTCCTCAAAGCCAGGAATTTTATACCGCAGGATTTTAATGTCAGCAAACTGTTCAACCTGATATTGAAACGTGTCGGCCGGTTGTTCATTTACAACTTCTTTCTTAGGTTCAGGGTTCTGGCACCCGAAATACAAGAGACTTGATGTCATCATAAAAAATAATAGTTTTTTCATAAATAAATATTCAATGTTTTAGATTAAATTTTCTGTTCTTTACTGTATGCTTTCCTCGGGATTGGCCCTGCCTTTGGGCTTACCGGTGCGCCACATATCGTCGAGCTCTTTAAGTTCCTTTTTGTGGGCGTCTGATATTTCTTTGTTATCGAGCCGTTTGAGGTCGGGTTGTCCGGCATCTACCCAGGCCGTGAGCCAGAAACTGCCGACAGCACGAATGGCTTTGCGCATCTGGCGCTCGACCATGTTATTCATCTTTTGTTCAAAAAGTCGGGAATACTCTTCGGAGTATTGTTTTACCGTGACATTGCCTCTTTGTTCAAAAGTAAAAACCTTATCCGCAGGGAAACTGTCCTTCATAAAATCGAGCACGGCATAAATGGTATCTATGGCGGCATGGCTTTCCTTAACAAGTTGCCAGGCATATTTGGCCGGTTTGTCAATATATACAGCGCGACCTACAAAGAAGTTGTATTTTTCGGCTGATAGTTCGGGCAGTCGGGTCTCCCAAAAACCGTGTATGCCCTTTTCGTCGGGTGTGCGTCCATTATAAAATTTGGTATTGTGCAAAGGTGTACAGGCATCGGCAATATAATGTCCTATGTTGGCTGCATTAAACAATATCCTGTCCAGATCTTCCTCTTTGAAGGCTTCCTTGAGCCTGAAATACATGGTGTAGATGTTATAAGGCAGCATGCCGTGCTTTAAAAGTGTATCCTCAGTGTATTTACTCACTGCATCGCGCCAGTAAAGAGGGATGGAATCAATAGGCCCGTACAGTTCAAGGTCCATGTAGTGCTTGGGCGCTTCCCCTTCCACCACCTGCGTGCGCCGGTCGGGGTCAATGGCATGCTCGGTAATGTATTCGATGTTCTTTTTGAAAAAACCTATCATCCCCGACGGCAGGGTAAACACAGCCATGCGGTTAATTTTGCGGTGGGCATAAAACCCCCACGAGTACAGCGATGAATAGTTAACCAATACCAAACATGTTATCAAAAGCAGTATTGATAAATTTTTGATATAGTTTTTTTTCATTTATAATTTTGTTAGAAAAAGAAAATTATTAAAAATTTAGGTTATAAATGTTCACAAGGTTTACGAAGCTATCTTAAAGGTTTGCAAAGTATTATCATTTATTAATTTTATTTGGCCCTCTTTACCCCCATACCCCCTTCCCCGATAGTTATCTGGAGGGCCTTCCCAACACACGTTCTGAAAGGCAATCCCTTTAGGAAACTTAAGGGTGTGGGCGAGCATTTGAAATAAACTCCGAACTTTCCTGCGGCAAGCAGGCTCCAAACTCCGAACTCCGAACTCTAACCCCTTAACCTTAACCTTTATAAAACGGCATCTTCACCACTTTGGCCTTCAGCAGTTTTTCTCTGACTTTTATATAGATGATTGTATCAATCTTCGAAAATTCAGTTTTTACCTGCCCAGTTCCTATGGGAATTTTAAGGGAGGGGGACATGGTACCCGAACACACAACGCCAATTTTATTTCCTGCTTCATCGCAAATTTCATAATCCTGGCGCGGAATGCCTTTGTCTATAAGTTCAAACCCAACAACTTTCTTGCTCACGCCGTTATTTTTCTGGTTGAGCAGGTATTCCTTATCAATGAAATTTTTGTAGTCGGTGAACTTGGTTATCCATCCCAGTCCGGCTTCGATGGGGGATGTTTCGTCGTTAATTTCGTGGCCATAAAGGCAGAATCCCATTTCGAGACGGAGGGTGTCGCGGGCCGCAAGGCCTATGGGCTTGATGCCGAATTCTTTACCGGCTTCAAAAACGGCATTCCAGATGTGTGCGGCATCTTCGTTTTTAAAGTAAATTTCGCAGCCGCCTGAACCCGTATAACCTGTGGTAGAAAGAAGTACATCCTTAATACCTGCAAAGGTGAGGTATTTAAAAGTATAGTATTCCATGTCCGTTATGGGGGTTTCGGTCAACTTCTGCATAGCTTTGAGGGCAAGCGGGCCCTGAATGGCGAGCTGCGAGGTTTCGTCGGAAGCGTTGTACAAAGAAACTCCGAATTTGTTCTGACTGTTAAGCCAAGCCCAGTCTTTGTCGATGTTTGATGCATTGACCACAAGGAGATAGGTTTCGGTGTTCATCCTGTAGGTAAGGAAGTCGTCCACGATACCGCCTTTGCCATTGGGGAAGCAGCAGTATTGCACCTTGCCGTCGGTAAGTTTGGAAGCGTCGTTGGAGCTTACCCACTGAACAAAATCGAGCGCTTTGGGGCCTTTAACCCAAATTTCGCCCATGTGCGACACATCGAACACACCCACACCCTTGCGCACGGTTTCGTGCTCTGCATTAACACCTTCGAACTGCACAGGCATATTAAAACCTGCAAAGGGAACAATCTTGCCACCCATGGCCTCGTGAAATTTTATAAATGCTGTATTTTTCATGATAATTTGTAATATGTTTTTTGAATTTTGTAATTAAAATGACTTGCACCAACAAAAATATAAATTTATGTGCTTGCTCAAATAATTATTTGTTAGAATTTAGTATTACTACTTGATTGCTCATGTAACACTTTGTATTTTAAATACATAGACAAATATATTGTTAAATATTGAAAAATGTTCACATTTTGTGAACAAAATGTATTATCTTTGCATAAAATATCTTAGATGGTTCGCATTATTACAGTTAAGCATATTAAAGAATTTGGGGACGAACATCCGCAATATGCAAAAGCCTTAAATGCTTGGGTTAAGATTGTTCAAGACGAAAATACGATCTGGCTAAAACCGCAGGATATTGTTGAAACATTTGGAGAAAAAGCTGTAGATTTGATAAAACCCGAAAGAGCTGTAATTGACATTAAAGGTAATCATATACGCGTTATTATTAAATATCAATTTTTTGTAAAGATTAAGAAATGCAGCATCTATATTAAATGGATTGGCAGTCATGCAGATTATGACAAATTATGCAAAAAAAATCTACAATATGATATAGATATGTTTAAATAAAGGAGGAAGTAAAATGAAACTAAAAATTATCAAAACAGAAGAAGAATACAAATTAGCTGTAAACTACCTTGAAGAGTTAGGAGACAACCCTGATTTTGAAAACATTCCTGATTTGATTGAAAAATATGAGTTGTTGGAAAAGCTTATTGAAGACTACGAAAAAAAGAATTACCCATTAGAAAAAGGCGACCCTATTGAAATAATAAAACTTAAAATGGCTTATATGGGCCTTAAACAAAAAGACCTTATTCAATCAATTGGAAGCAAAGGATGTGTTTCGGATGTACTTAACAAAAAAAGAGCACTCTCAAAAAGCATGATTCGAAACCTGTCAGAATTATTAAACATAAGCCAGGACATATTAAACACTGAATATGAATTGTGTAAGACAAAAGAAAAAACATGCAATGATATGGTAAGACTCCTTTTTCCAAATATTTCAGAGCAGGTATGGCATTTTGTTGATGGATTTAGTCAAAACACAAAAAAACAGCATGCATTTCTTCGCTAAAATCTATGACACAAAATAAAAAATATTTAAGATGAAAACTATAACATTTTACTCATATAAAGGCGGTGTTGGAAGAACCTTGACACTGGCTAATATTGCTAAAAGACTATCAGAATTCCAGAAAAAAGTATGTATTATTGATTTTGATTTAGAGGCTCCGGGGATTCACCATAAATTCAAAAATAATATCAATATTGAATCCCTGAAAAATGGAATAGTGGATTATATTGAATTTTATTCAAAAAACAAAAAGCTGCCAGAGTATCTACAAGATTATATTACCCCAATTAGTTTTAAAAGTAAGAATTTTAAAGATATTGATTTGATTGCAGCCGGCAGTGTTTTTAATGAAAAATACTGGCATACTTTATTTAATATTGATTGGAATTCACTGTTTTATAAAAAAGATAGTTATGGTGTGGCACTGTTTGTTGATTTAAAGGAACGAATCCGCAAAGAATTAAAGCCAGATTATTTGCTGATTGATTCAAGAACAGGAATCTCTGAAATTTCAGGCATATCACTTTCAATTTTCGCTGATGAGATCGTTTTATTTGCCGCTAATAATGATGAAAATATTTGGGGTATTAAACAAGTCCTAAAATCATTATCAAAGCCAGAAAACACACTTGTCGGCAAGTTGCCAAAGATAAATTTTGTATTATGTAGAATTCCATTTTTTAATAATCCTGATAAAAAGTATTTAACTCAAACTCCTATAAATATTTTTGAAAGGTCAATTAAAAAATTTATTGAAGAAAATAATATTAAAATAAAATATCAAAATACTATCGTTTTACATTCTGATTCAAGTTTAGAATTAGAAGAAAAACTTCTAATGGGATACGAATTTGAAAATGAATGCGCCGAAAGTCGGTCCAATAAAAGTATAAACAACCAACCTATTGCTAAAGATTACTTAAACCTTTTTGAAGAACTTACTAAGGATCAATTAACACCTAAAGAGAAAGTCTTTTTTAATAAGCTAAAGAAAGCGGAATTCAATATAGAAACTTCATTAAAAATTTCAGATATAAGTAAAAAAATTGAGCTACTAAAAGAAGCTATTGAGTTGAACCCAAAATCAGATGAAGCACATATTATATTAGCCAAAATATATTGTATCAAGAAATTATATGATAAAGCTCTTGAACATACTGAGATTGCAATTAAGATAAATAATTCTTCGAACGAATATTTATATCTTAAAGGAGCAATTTTATATGAATTGGGCAAAATTGAAATTGCAATTGGTTTATTAAAAAAAGTATTAAAGTCTAATGAGAGCTTTTATGGTGCGCTTTTGTTATTAGGCAATATTTATTTAGAAAGAAAGGACTTTAAGACCGCACTCAGTTTTTATAATAAAATAATAGAATTTTACCCTGATTTTTATGGTGGATATAATTGTGTTGGAAATTTATACAGAAAAATAAAAGATTATGAATCAGCATTTAAATATACTTATAGGGCTTTAGAACTAAACCCAAAAGACCCTTTCAGCAACGCCACCCTTGCAGAAATTTATGCAGAAAAGGGTAATACAAATGAGTTTTTTAAAAACTTTGAACTTGCATTATCTTTTGGACTACAAAAGGAAGATTTAGAAAAAATACTTATCAAAGAAGAAACGTATAAGATATTTTTTAACAATCCAAATTTTATTAAATTATTAATTAAACACAATATCAATATTGATTTGTCAAAATATTAATAATACCTTAATTTGTTTAAGTACGTAATATATTAATGACAATCAATTAATCACTTTATTGCATGCCCCAAGCAATAACCATCAATATTCTCAACGAAACAGGCTCAAACTTAGCCGTTACTCAGCAAAGCGGGCAACTTGTGTTTGATAAAATTAACAAAGCCCTTACACGTGGACTTATTGTAAATATAGATTTTCTTAATATTGAACTAATTACACCTGCTTTTCTGAATGCGGCAATTGGTCAGTTATACAGCAAGTATTCAAGCAATGAGTTACAAGAGAAAATAAAACTTCAAAATGTACTCCAGGATGATTTGGGGTTGTTTCAAAAGATTTTAAACAATGCCAAAGTATATTTTAAAGTCTCACAATAGAGTTACTGAATTGCAAGCATTTAAGACTTTATTGAAATAAAATCTTTTTTTATTTTTTGAAATACGCTTTACAGAAAAGCAAAGACCGAAAATTCTGGTTGTAACACACTATTTGCCTACTTATCAGAACTATCCCGATAAATACAAATGCTCACCGCTTAATGATGCATTTACAGTGGAACTCAGCCAACTAATTTTTGAGTCCCAGCCTGACGTGTGGATTTACGGTCACTCTCCTGATACATCGGCAACCATGTTTTCAGCATTGTTAACCGACACAATCAAACTATTTTTATTAACAATGACATAAGTTGACACTAAGGCGGTTTATCTTTGTACTTTTAAATAAAATAATGCTGTAATATATGGAAAACGATAAAAATAAAAACCTGTACCTGCTGCCAAACGAAGACCTGGATGCCGGACGTCTTTTTATGTTCATGTATAATGAAATATACTGTTGTTATGACTTCAGGGGCAAGTACGACGAGGTATTACTTAAAAAAGAAATTTCCGAAAAATTTCCAGAGGCAAAAGAAATTCACCGCTATGAATTTGAAAAAGCCGATGATTACGATGCGGAAACCGAACCATTTCAGGATTATGTAAGCGGACAGTATTCAAGCTTTATATTTGAGCTTGAAAAAATGGTACTGATGGATGCGTCGAGAAACCGGATATGTATTTATTACAAAAAACAGATAGACATCAGAAAGTATCAGGAAGTAATTAAAGGCTGTGTAAAGAAAGTGGAAAAAAAGCACAAATTCAACCTTGTTGTAAATTCTCCTTACGGTCATCCCAACCTCGATGTTGAAGAGTTTGACATAAAAAAACAGGACGACAATATTGCCGAGCATTACAACGACGATTTTTTACCTGTAAACGAACGCATTGTTAATTTTCTGAAAGAAGATAAAAAAAGCGGTTTGATCATCTTACACGGCAAACACGGTACGGGAAAAACATCCTATATCCGCTACCTCATAAGCCATGTGGACAGGAAATTCATTTATCTGCCCTCTTTCCTCGCTAATGACATCAGCAGCCCGCATTTTATTCCTTTTATAAAAGACTACAGGGATTGTATTCTTATTATCGAAGACTGCGAGGAAATTTTAAAATCGCGTAAGGCGGGCAATACCTCCGGGGCCATAGAAAATCTCCTGAACCTCGGTGACGGACTTTTGTCCGACGCCCTTTTCCTGAAAATTATATGTACCTTCAACACCGACCTCAAAAGCATCGACCAGGCCCTCCTGCGCAAGGGAAGGCTGAAAGGGCGGTACGAGTTTAAAGAACTTACCACGGATAAAGTGCAGCATTTGTTTCAGAAAAATAACATCCGTGAAGTCCCCAAACCCATGACGCTTGCCGAAATTTACAACAGGGCCGAAGATTTTTCAGATGACAACCTGGAGGTAAAAAAAATCGGTTTTGAATTAAACTAAAATATTTAACCTGTATAAAAAATGTATCATGCCTGAGCATTTAAAATCAAAAGCACTTGAAGCTAACCTAGCCGAAACCCGTATTGAAACTATTGTTTTACCCGAATCACACCAACAGTTCTTAGCCTTGTCCGAAAATCATATCGGCATACATCAAAAAGCCCTTGACTTTTTTAACGAATACCACCATCCCTACGCCAACCATGCCTTTCTGGCAGAAGAATTCCGCAAAATATTTCTGAGCGATTTCTGGTTTTATGCCCAAAAAGGAACACAGCCCGTAGAAGTATTGACGGACATAGCGCTGAATTATATCTCGGGCAATTATAGTGAAGACGTAAAAACTATAATATTACAAAGCTTACTCGAGTTTTTGGGTCAAAACACCCTCGGCAGCCTTTTTACTGATATTTATAACAAGATCATTAAAATTATTATCACCTGCTTTGACCACAATAAAAATTTGTATGCCTCCCATTCGAATTATCTTAAGAAAAACCTGGCAATAATTGCTAAAGATGAAAATTTCGCAAGGGAATTATTGCCTTTTCTGAAAAAATACAGCCACTATGGCATTGAGCTTTGGAAAAGCTCGAGCGATTTTGAGCTCTGGTACAAGGATAAAAGCCCTATTTTCAATAGCGATTACAGCAATTACATTCGCCGGATAAGTACTGAATATTTAGACACCCTTACAGCTCTTATCAACAAATCTGAAAGCGTTCCGGAACTCCTTAGCGCAAATGTGTTCTACAGCGATATCGCAAAGCATTTCAGACAAGCGTCTGTGGGTTTTGAAAGAAACATTGAAAAACTGTATTATACCATATACCTGATCCATTTACCTTGCATGAAACATCTTAAAGAGCATTTATTATGGGAGGTAAACAGCATTTTAAGAGAAATATGTAGAGAAATAGAAAATGATGATTTAAAATTATTTATCGAAAACATTTTTCACCTGTTCGAAGAATTTCGTGAAAAGCACATGAACATTGTTCTTGACTGCATTCAAACACTGGGCAGAGAAATTATAAAAACCGGAAATGAAGCGCTGATACCGGTTTTTGAAAACAGTCTTATTGCATTTGGGTTTGTTACTCCCGGTAAGGTATATATGAAAAGCGACTGGCAATGGCATACCGACCCCAACCACATAAAAAACATAAGAATATGGCTCGAATTCGTTGGCAGCAGTCCTTTGTCGTTCCGTAAACTTTTATCGGCTCTGATTATATACCTGAAAACAGGAAGTGTTTTCATTTTCGACACTGACCTGTTTCAACGCGACATAAGCAAATTGCTCAACACACCTATTGCGCCCATATATAAACAAATAAAACAACTGACACGTATTTTTCCCGTTTATTTTAATGAAATCGGTGCCGAGGGAGAACTACGTGATGTTACCACACATATTGATGAAATATCGCACAGGCAAGACAAACTCATACATTTTCTCAGAAAACAAATCCATATCGAAAGCAACAATGCCCATATTGGGTTTATTAAGGCCATTTTTGAATTCTGGCTCACCCTAAAAACTGATTATATTAAAGGCTATGTCCCTGAAGATGTGATGCTATCTATTGACATTAATAACAGCTTGTATAAAGAACCCCATCTCATCTTAAAAGCCCTTTGCAAAAAGCACAAATTGAACGGCATTTCCGAGCTGTTGCGGGTTGAAAAAGACGATTTTAAGAATATGGCCTCTTCTTTAAATGCTTTTGATGAAAAACAAATTAGCAGGGTTATCATGTTGCACCAGCTCAATATCCTGATTAAAGAGAAATACTCTTTTGAGGCTCTGGATATTGGGAAAGTGCTCCATAAATACACTTTTATAAGCAGCGAATCTATAAATAAACTGGAAGATTATATTCAAAGAGGTTATTACGTCAATGCCATCAGGCAAGTATATGAACTGATGGCCATCTTGAACACAATAATATTAAACAAGGAAACCAGCGAAGGCTGGGAAAACATTTACCACAAAAGACATGTGGCCTTTGGCATTCCATCGATGTATGGCGACTATCATGAGAAAAAGTTTGAAGCCCTCGGATTAACCTTCCGCCTCGAATTTGTGGTAACCCGCCTTATGGAGAAACATATTGCTTTATTAAAAACAGATTATATAACAAGTAAAACCCTCAACCGTATTTATAAAATTTTTGAACTTCTTTACGATGGCCTTAAACTGGATGGCATTACCAACCAGGGATTTGAGTCAAACCTTCAGATGTTCAAATACAGTTTGGTTTCCAAGAGTTTTACGCTCGAACAGTACATAAACCTGATGCGTTTTCTGGAAGAAAACATCAAAGAAATTATAAATAAATATTTTTTACGGCCTTACGATCCCCTGCTGAAAATATGTTTGAACAATTTGAACAAAGATGATTTAGAGGATGAGAAGAAGCGAAACGAATTCAGACACAAAGAGGCCGAAACCTTTTACCGTAACATGCTTTCATCGGCATTTCTCATACAGTTGCTGGATAATTTTACGGGAAAGGTCATTGTTTCTATGCAGAATATGGTGGACAGGCTAAGCAAAGAAGACATAGCCAATATCATGACTTATAATCAGGATTTGGTTATCAGCCCGTTGTACCGGCGCACGAAGAGCATGGACAATTCGGTTTTTCTCGGGTCAAAAGCTTATTTCCTGAAAAAGATGTATTTATCGGGTTTACCTGTCCCACCCGGTTTTGTTATCACAACTGAGGTTTTCAGAAGAAAACAATCTATATTAAACCACCCCAACCTGAATGAAGAAATTGACAACCTGGTATTAAAACATATACGGCAGCTGGAAAAGATGACAGGGCAGGAATTCGGGAATCCGGATAAGCCCCTGCTTTTATCGGTTCGTTCAGGGACGGCCTTTTCGATGCCGGGCGCCATGAATACTTTTCTCAATGTGGGCATGAATGACCGGATTGTTGAAGCTTTCAGCAGGAAAAAAAACTATGGCTGGACTTCCTGGGATTGCTACAGGAGACTGCTCCAAAGCTGGGCCATGGCTTATGGCATTGAGAGAGACATTTTCGACAATGTGATGCGTATGTTCAAACAAAAATACGGGGTTGACCAGAAAATGAATTTTAAAAACGAGCAGATAAAGGAAATGGCCTTTGCTTACAAGCAAGTGCTGTTAAACCATGGCATCAGCTTCCCCGAAGATCCTTTTGAACAACTTAAACAAGCCATTTTGCATGTTTTCGATTCATGGTCATCTGCCAGGGCTGCTGTTTACAGGGAACACCTTAGGATTGCAGAAGAATGGGGTACGGCAGTAATAATTCAAAAGATGGTGCTGGGTAATATCTCTGATGATTCAGGTACAGGGGTCGTTTTTACGCACAACACAAACAATCCGAAACCGGGCATCCACCTTAACGGCGACTTTGTTATCTGCAGTCAGGGAGAAGATGTGGTGGCCGGTCTTGTTAAGGTGTTTCCTGTTTCACAAAAACAGTCAACTACCCATACAGAAACTTTCTCGATGGATAATAACTTCCCAAAACTTTACAAAAAAATCCTGGACATAACAACTGAACTTATCGAAAAGCTTAGGTTCAATCATCAGGAAATTGAATTTACATTTGAATCGGCAAAACCTGAAGATTTTTATATCCTGCAAACGCGCGACCAATACATTAAGAAAAAAGAAAAAGTAACTGTTTTTGCCGGCTCACAAAAAAAGATGAAGCTTCTGGGAAGAGGTACTGGTATTGGTAATGGCGTATTAAACGGACGCCTGGCTTTCGACATGGACGACCTTATAACCATAAAGAATAAGTACCCTGGAGAATTCAGCATATTGGTACGTCCCGATACTGTTCCCGACGACATCGCCCTGATTTTTGAATGCGACGGTCTTGTTACGGGTCGTGGCGGTATTACTTCTCATGCTGCAGTTACGGCATCACGGCTCGAGAAAATATGTGTGGTAAACTGTTCAGAACTCATCGTTGATGAAGTAAATAAAACACTTCGTATTAACGACAACCAGTTAGGGCCTTTTGATTTAGTAGCCATTGATGGCTTTCAGGGTCATATTTACCTCGGCAATTACAAAACCGAACAAAAGAATTATGACTTGGTGCAGTTTACAGGCTTATAAGACCCCAAAACATTTCAGTACTAAATTCAGGTTGTTGAAACATATTATTGTTACAATTTCTTGCCGGTCACGAAAAATATATTTATGTTTGCCAAAACCCTTTAAACACATTTCTTATGTCACATTTACTAAACAATAAAAACCTCATAGGTATCAACAGCATCGGGCGCATTGGGAAACTGTTTTTATGGAACCAACTTATCGAAAAACATTTTGGTGGCGCTGTAATAAATATAGGACGCACTGCCGGCCAAAAGTTGGAAGACATTGTACAATCGCTCGAAACAGATACCACATACGGTTCACTTTACCATTTTCTTTATGGGCATGCCTGTAGCGGTAAACGATTCGAAATAGTGGATTATGACGAAGCGATTATTGCCTGTGATGGCTTCTTAATCAAGTTTCTGATGAAAGAACGCAATCCCCTGTATATTAATTGGAAAAAAGAAAACGTCGGTATTGTTGTTGACTGTACCGGCCAATTTACCGACCCCACAATAAGTGCCGATAATAGTAAGGGCAGTCTGAGAGGCCATCTTGAAGGAGGAGCCGAAAAAATAATTCTGAGTGCGCCCTTTAAAATTAAAGACAAATCCCTAAAAATGCCCGACGACAGCATTATGGCCGTTTACGGTATTAACCACCTGAATTATAATCCTGCTGTACACCAGATTATTTCTGCTGCCAGCTGTACAACCACCTGTCTGTCGCACATGATGAAACCCCTGCTTGAACATAAGGAAACGTCTAAAATTCTTACAGCGTCCATGTCAACCATTCATGCCGCCACCAATACCCAAAGTGTGCTCGATACTACACCAAAGGCCGGTGCAAGCGACCTGAGAAAAAACCGCTCGGTATTGAATAATGTTATCATTTCTACTACTGGTGCTGCAAAAGCCCTTGAATTTGTCATGCCCGAAATTCAAAGTATAGGATTCATGGCCGACTCCGTAAGAATCCCCACCAACTCGGTATCACTCATCATACTGAACCTGACTTTTAACTCAGGTTTAAATGCCAAAGGGGAAGCCATCATCAATAAAAAACTCATCAACAGCCTTTATGAGCAAGCATCGGAAGGCCCTCAAAAAGACCTGCTCTATTTTACAGAAAAGCAAAACACATCGGCTGATTTTCTGGGCTTTAAAGCGGCTGCTATTATTGAAGGTTGCGAAACCCATACCCGCACCGGCTTCCTGCCACTTAAAGCTGATATGCTTTCCCAATTTGGTATAAGTCACAACAAAGACATCAACCTACCTGTAACACACGCCAAGATTTTCGGATGGTACGACAATGAGTTTGGAAGCTATGTAAATTGCCTATCCCGATTAGCAATTTATATAGACAAAAAATGCTAATTATACTGGATTTTCCCAACGTCATGTCACTTGCCGAAGTTTACAACAGAACCTATGGTATTGCCGATAAAAACTAAACCATCAAAATTGATTTCAGTAGAATTAATCTTCACTTCACAGCATTTGCAGAAACCTACTTTACAACCTTCACCACTGCTGACTTTACAATGTCTTTTGCCGTAGTAATGGTACTCAGGTCGGTGAAAAGTTCGCCTGTTTTGCCCGACCAGTGGCTGTGTCCTATAAGTTTCATGGGGATGCTCTCACCTGTGTTGCGCGTATCCACAAGGGCTTCGTAAACCAGGGCCGGCTGGCTGGATGACTTGTAATCGTTGTCGTAAGGGTATTTGCTGTTGTGCCAGTAGGTGTTCCAATCCCAAGACTGGTTAATTTCCAGCAGCACTTTGAATGTGAAGGTGTTTTTGGTATCGGTTTTTGTTTTCAGCACAAAGCTACCCTGGGGAGTGGCACCCGTAAAGGCATCCGGTATGGGGTTCTGCTGTGAGGGCATGTACATACCATCGGATTCCTTCACGTTTCTTTTATGGGCCCAGTAAGGCAGAGTCGCCGGACGTCGTATGGGGCCGGGCAACCACTTGCCCCCTGTTTTGTCGCCGTGCTGAAAAAAACCTTTGGCCACCGACTGTGCCACGTATAATGTCTGAATATAGCGCCCGGCTGTGTCTTCAAGCCAAATAGCCATGAGGGGGTGGTTGTGTGCCGGGCCTTTCTCAATCTCGACCTCCAGGCCAAAACCCTGCCCGGCGGCATTGGTGGAAATAACCGTTTTCTCAGGTTCGTTCATGCTCTTGCGCGGTTCATAGGCACAGGAAGCAACCATATATATAAGGCTCAGAAATATTAATAACTTTTTCATATACAATAATTTTTTAAAATTCAACCATGATACCTATTGTGGGTAAAACCGTTCCCGTTTCCCCTGCAAGCTGTTTAAGCTTGTATTTTTGTGATGCTGGGGGATCGGACGGGTTTATAATAACAGGAGAGCCGTTTCCATCAGTGTCAAGAAGCAGGTCGGGAGGCAGCTCTGCCTTGAAATTATACACATTCTGCACATCGAAATACAACATGAGCGACCATTTGTCGAAGAAATACTGTTTGTCCACCCGCATGTCGAGCTGGTGAAAAGGCTTCAGCCTGGCCGCATTGAACTGATTATAGTCGAGATAGCCCCTGTTGAGTATGTCCCAGGCCGGTTTACTTGACGATTTATCCATGTCGAACGGCGTATAGGGGGCGCCGCCCGAAAACTTGAACTTAAAGCCTATGTCCCAGTTCCGGGGCAGGGTTTTGGTTGCTGTGAAGTTAAGAATGTGCCTGCTGTCCCAGGCCGAGGGGATGTAGCGGCCATCGGTATTTTTAAACTCACTGCGTACAAATGTGTAGGATAGAATGACATTTAAACCTTTGTACATGGTCTCGCGGAAATACAACTCGGCGCCATAGGCCCTGCCCTCTGAAACGGACAGCACTTCTTCATCGCCAAAGATGCCGAAGTCTGCGGCCTTGCTCCCCAGGGGTACGGAATCCCTGACCGAAAACGGGTATTTATCGTATTTCTTGTAGAAGCCTTCCACCGAAATCTTGGTGGTGCTGCCCGGCAGGTATTCAACCCCTCCCACAAGATGGTCGGCCTGTATGTAAGTGATTTGGTTCTGTTTGTTCAGCAACACACCATTTTGCCTGAATCCCAGTGTGGTATAGGACGGGGTTTGAAAGTACCGGCCCGTGTTAAAGTTCAGAAACAGATTCTCCTTCAGGCTGTAGGATGCCGAAAAGCGCGGCGAAAGCTGCTCTAGCATGTTGGACATGCTTTGGGAATAGTTATTGGCATCGGCCCTTACACCCAGCGACAGGGTGAGTTTATTGCCTAAAAACGGCCGGCTGGCCTGGGCAAAAGCATGCCATTTGTAAAACTCTATAGCGGAATAATAATCAATCTGCTTTAATTCGGTAGTGAAGAGCTGCTGCTTTGTACTATTATTATACTTAACATACTCACCACCAGCGCCGTAAACCAGTTTGAAATTGCTGAGCAGGCTCAGGTTTTCATAACGCAGCTTGTTCTCGATTTCGTCGGAAACATAATCGTAAATACGCGGGAGGTTTTCGTCGTTACCGGGGTATTTGTACGAAAAATTACGCAACATATTACGGCTCAGGATAAAGCTGTGTGAGCCGTTGTTTTTGAATATCTTGTAATTTCCTCCTATGGTATAGTTCCATTGCTCACTCACAGGCAGATACCCCAGTATATACCTTTGTTCTTCTGTTTCGTTGGCATTGGTGTTGAGTTTGAACTGGTCTATGGCACCGAGGCCCAGTAACGTAAGTTCGTGCTTGTTATCGAATTTGGTCTTGGTCTTGAACTGAAAATCGTTGTAGGTAGGCAAAAAAGGCAGGCCGATGGCCGAAAACAGGAACTGCAGGTATGACCGGCGCACAGAGCCGATGAAGGTAGTTTTGGGCAATATAGGCCCGTCGAATGTCAAGGACAGATCCGAAGCGCCAATAGTAGCGCGGGTATTGCGCCTTTCTTTGTTCCCGTCAAGAAGTTTGAATTCGAATATTGAGCTCAATGCATTGCCCCTGTTGGCAGGAAAAGCACCTGCATACATTTCCACTTCCCGCAGAAAGTCAACGTTGAGTATGCCCAAAGGGCCACCTGAAGCTCCCTGTGTAGCAAAATGATTGATATTGGGTATTTCAATGCCGTCGAGGTAAAAACGGTTTTCGCTGGCCCCCCCGCCCCTGATGATGACATCGTTGCGGAATGAAGGCGTTGAAGCCACACCGGGCAGTGACTGTATAACCTTGGATATATCCCTGTTGCCACCGGGATTTTTTTCAATTTCCTGAATGCCTATACGCCGCATCGAAACCGGGCTTTCTTCTTTTCGTGCAAATGGGGAGGCCTTGATTACTACCTCTTCCAGTTTTATTTGTGTTTCTCTGATAGGAATATCTATATTGAAAATTTTTTGATTGGTTACGAGAAATTCCTCCGACACATACTGTTCAAACCCGACAGAGGAAACCGCCAGACGTACATACCCGGGTTCTATTCCTGCAAAGATAAAGTTACCATCAAAATCGGAAGTAGAGCCGGTGTTGGTACCAAAAATGATAATATTGGCAAAGGGCACAGGTTCGTTGTTTGCCACATTGAACACCCTGCCTTTGATGGTGCCTTTCTGTGCCAGCGACTGAAATGAGGTCAGAAGAAGAATATAAATAAAGTACTGAATGTATTTTATAGGTTTCATAAACTGATATTATTAATAATTCTGATGCAAAATTATAAATAAACAAGTTTGTTATTTATAAACATTCTAAATAACAACATTTTTTAACTAAAACCAAACTCTAAAACTCAGGTAAAAAGAGCGGCGGTTTTTGACAAGTCAAAAACC